>JAKSAU010000958.1 GCA_022361535.1 Desulfobacterales bacterium | reverse complement strand
TCCAAGTTCTTCCATAAGAAGCCGGACTTGTGAAAGATCGCTTTCGATGTAATTTCTTAAATAGATAGGCATTTTTGTCTGATTTTCGAGGATATTTTTAACCATTTAAATGTATTGTAATACGAACCTCGTATTTCCCAGAACATAAGAATTTTTGTAGTTCAAAATAAACATGATCAGAGATTAAAGATTGTTTATCATTGCAATTTTAAGTAAAACGATCTTTAATCTCTGATCATGTTTATTTTGGACTACAAAAATTCTTATGTTCTGGGAAATACGAGGTTCGTATTACAATACATTTAAATGGTTAAAAATATCACCGAAAATCAGGCAAAAATGCCCATCCATTTTAGAAATTACATCGAAAGCGATCTTTCACAAGTCCGGCTTCTTATGGAAGAACTTGGATATCCTGTACCAATAGAGGAATTGATGCGCAACATAGCTGAAATTAAAAACCGGGGTGGTCAAATTATTATTGCCCAAGAGCATGATACGGTAATTGGTAGTGTATGCGTGATTATCGATGTCAGGTTGGCTGAAGGGATTTATGCAGAGATTGTAAGTTTGGTCGTGAACTCAGAAGCCAGAGGTAAAGGCATTGGTAAAGCTTTAGTTAAACAAGCTGAACAGTGGGCAATTACCCACGTTAAAAAAATAAGAGTACGTGCCAATGCAGTGAGAAAAGAAGCTCACTCATTTTATGAAACTCTTGGATACAATTGTATCAAACAACAAAAAGTTTTTAGAAAAACACTGTAGACATACGTTCTATAGAGCCCAACGGCACGAAGCCTCTAAATTTCACATAAGAGCAGTCTTCACTAATTTTAAGGAGCTTCATACCGGAAACTTCAGCACTCAAATCGGTATCTTTTCTCACCAAGAGAGTATATCTTTACATCCCTTTTAGTGGCTGTTATAGTTCGTTTTTATAAAGATATGTATAGTCGGTATTATTCGCATTCCACTGAAATCAAACATCACATTAAGCCACCACAAAAGCAACTTACTATTATCGCAGCATATTTAAACACCTGTTTTGCTATACTGAACCGTTGATCAAACCCTATTTTGTGTTAAACAAAAAGACAGTTTACCTTATTAATATGTCTTCTGAATTGCTGCTCGTAATTTTTTGTAAACTTTTTTAAAAACAGGCTTAAAAATTGTTTACATTACCCAAAAGTTCACGTATAAGAAAAATACTGATATCTGATATATCAGACATCAGATATCAAAACCCACACAAACAATACCCGATGCCCCCAATCAAAGAACAGGACACCGGGATAAGAAAAACGAATTAAACGGAGGTAGACGACCCATGAAAATGACAACAGAAGAGGCCTTTGTAAAAGTTCTCCAGATGCACGGTATTGAGCATGCATTCGGAATCATCGGTTCAGCAATGATGCCGGTTTCAGACATCTTCCCCAAAGCTGGGATCACTTTCTGGGATTGCGGCCATGAAGGCAACGCAGGTATGATGTCCGACGGTTATACCCGTGCATCAGGCAAAATGTCCATGATGATTGCCCAGAACGGCCCTGGTATCACCAACTTTGTTACTCCTGTAAAAACCGCTTACTGGAACCATACTCCCCTTCTGCTGGTAACCCCTCAGGCAGCTAATATGACCATGGGCCAGGGCGGCTTTCAGGAAGTTCCCCAGATGGCGATTTTCGAAGATATGGTAGCCTACCAGGAAGAAGTACTTCATCCTTCTCGTATGGCTGAAGTTTTGAACAGGGTTATCCTTCAGGCCAAGCGTGCCTCCGCTCCTGCCCAGATCAACATTCCCCGTGATTTCTGGACCCAGGTTATTGATATTGACCTGCCTGCCGTTGTTGAATTCGAACGGCCTGCAGGTGGCGAAGAAGCTGTTGCAAAAGCGGCAGAGCTGCTTTCCAACGCAAAATTTCCTGTTATTCTTAATGGCGGCGGTGTTGTTATCGGCGGTGCCATCGAAGATTCAATTGCGCTGGCAGAACGCCTGGATGCTCCGGTTTGCTGCGGCTATCAGCATAATGATGCCTTCCCCGGTTCTCATCCTTTATTTGCAGGACCACTTGGATACAACGGCTCCAAAGCTGGTATGGAACTGATCTCCAAAGCTGACGTTGTTCTTGCACTGGGTACCCGTCTTAACCCCTTTTCAACCCTGCCCGGCTATGAAATCGACTATTGGCCCAAAGATGCGTCCATCATCCAGGTTGACATCAATCCTGACCGCATCGGTCTGACCAAACCCGTTACAGTAGGTATTGTCGGCGATGCCAAAAAGGTTGCTAATGGTATTTTGGCTCAGCTTTCAGAAACTGCTGGTGATGCTGACCGTGCTGACCGCAAGGCGCTCATTGAAACCACCAAAGCAAACTGGGAAACTGAACTGGAAACTATGGATCACGAACAGGATGATCCCGGTACAACCTGGAACCAACGTGCTCAGAAACAGGATCCTGAAAAAATCACCTCCCGCATGGCATGGCGTGCAATCAGAAAAGCGCTTCCAAAAGAAGCCATTATCTCTTCTGATATTGGAAACTCTTGTGCCATCGGTAATGCATACCCGACATTTGAAGCCGGCCGCAAATATCTTGCGCCAGGTATGTTCGGACCTTGCGGTTACGGTTTTCCCGCAATCATTGGTGCTAAGATTGCCCAGCCTGACGTACCGGTTGTCGGTTTTGCAGGAGACGGAGCATTTGGTATCTCCATGAACGAAATGACTGCCTGCGGCCGTGATGACTGGCCTGCAATCACCATGATTGTTTTCCGCAACTACCACTGGGGTGCTGAAAAACGTAATACCACACTCTGGTTCGATGATAACTTTGTCGGTACTGAACTTGACCGTAACGTCCACTACTCTGAAATCGCAAAAGCATGCGGTCTTGAAGGCGTAAAAGCTTGGACCATGGATGAGCTGACCGAACAGCTTGACATTGCCATCAAACGCCAGATGGAAGAAGGCAAAACCACTTTCATCGAAGTTATGACCAACATGGAACTGGGCGAACCGTTCCGCCGCGATGCCATGAAAAAACCTGTACCGGTTGCAGGGATTGACAAGGCAGATATGCGTCCCCAAAAAGGCGCCTAAGTGAAGGACAATCACAGGCAGGCTATGACCTGCATATAGTAAAACGGTCCGGCAGCAACCGCCAGTACTGCCGGACCGTATCTTCCAATAACACACCTTATTTAAAGACAGTAGAGATACAAAGACGAAGGGGGTAGCCCATGGAAAATAAAATCGATTGGCTGGACTATGATGTGGATGAAATGGTCGCAGGCGACAAAGACACACTTTGGCATCATCTTAAACCGCACAAGGTGTTTGAAACCGCAGAACAGATGATCGTTGTTGAAGGTGACGGCCTTATGGTGAAAGACATTCGCGGCCGTGAATACCTTGATTTTACCTCGGGGGGGGTATGGAGCGTCATGGTTGGTTTCGGACGTGATTCCATTGCTGAAGCCGTTTGCGAACAGCTTAAGAAAATGCCCTATTTTGCAGGTGTTTTCGGAAACATTCCTACCATCAAATTTGCCCAAAAACTGTTGGAAAAACTGCCTAACCATCAGAAGGTTTATTTCTCCAACTCCGGATCTGAAGCCAATGAAAAAGCGTTCAAGATTGTTCGCCAGGCCTCAAGGATCAACCCGGAACGCAAAGGCAAATACAAAATCATGTACCGGGATCGCGATTACCATGGGACTACCTTCGGCGCAATGAGCGCAACAGGCCAGGCACAGCGTAAAGATCACTTCGGCCCCTTTCTTGATGGATTTGTAGAATTTCCTCATTGCTGCTGCTACCGCTGCCCCTATGAAAAAACCTATGGCAACTGCGACATTGAGTGCGCTCGCAAGGTTGAAGATGTTATTTTAAAAGAAGGTGCTGACACCATTGGCGGCCTGATCGTCGAACCCATTACTGCCGGCGGCGGTATCCTTAAACCGGTTCCCGAATACTTCCCCATTCTCCAGGAGATCTGCAAGAAATATGATATCTGGATGATCATGGACGAAGTTGTTTGCGGTTTTGGCCGTACCGGAACCTTCTGGGGACATGAGCACTATGACGTAGATCCTGATATTGTCACCATGGCCAAAGGTCTCGCCTCTTCCTACGGCGCATTGTCTGCCACTGTTGTCAAACAAGAAATCTATGACATGTTCCTATGCGACCCCTCAGACCCTGATGAGCGCCTGAACTATTTCCGCGACATTTCTACCTACGGCGGATGTACTGCAGCCCTGACAGCAGCTCTCGAAAGCACACGGATCATTGAGGATGAGAACCTTCTTGAAAATGCTACCGAGGTTGGAAAGTACCTGATTGAAAAACTTGAAGCCCTTAAAAAGTACGATGCAGTTGGTGATGTGCGCGGCCAAGGATTGTTTGCAGGTGTTGAGTTTGTTGTAAACAAGGAAACCAAAGAACCTGTAACTGAAGGACAGATGGCCCAGATCATGGGGGAAATGATGGCTCAGAACGTCATTGTTGGTCGGACCAATTCATCTTTCCACGGTCTGAACAACATCATGAACTTCGCACCATGCCTGATCGTTACAAAAGAACAGGTTGATACTGTAGTTACAGCCGTAGAAACAACAATTAAAAACGTTTTTGGCGAGTAAGCCGATCAATTAAACGAACACGAGGAGACGAGACATGTTAGTAGGTATTTTAAAGGAAATCAAAGTACTGGAAAAAAGAGTCTGCATGACACCTGCCGGTGTTGTTGCCATGAAACAGAACGGTCACGATGTTATGGTTGAAAAAGATGCAGGTACTGCAGCAGGCTTTCCCGATGCAGAGTACATTGCAGCCGGTGCGACCATTGCAGATACCCCTGCTGAAGTATATGCCAAATCTGATATGGTCATGCACGTAAAAGAACCCCAGCCTTCTGAATATGACATGATCCGTGAAGACCAGATCGTCTTCACCTATCTGCACCTTGCAGCAGATGAACAGCAGACCCGCGCATTGATCAAAGCCAACTCTGTCAACATCGCTTATGAGACTATCGAGAAAGACAACGGTTCCCTTCCTTTGCTTCTGCCCATGAGTGAAGTTGCCGGCCGTATGGCTACACAGGAAGCAGCTAAATACCTGGAAATGCCTCAGGGCGGCATGGGCGTTCTTCTGGGTGGTGTTACCGGTGTTGAGCCGGCCACTGTTGTAGTAATCGGCGGTGGTGTTGTAGGTATCAATGCTGCTAAAATGGCCTGCGGTCTTGGTGCAAAAGTTTATATCCTGGATACCAATCTGGATCGTCTCAGATACCTTGACGATGTTATGCCTTCCAACTGCTTCCCGGTTATGTCAAATGCTGCAATTCTCGAAGAACTCGTACTTAAGGCTGATGTTGTCATTGGTGCAGTACTTGTTGCCGGTGCCAAAGCACCAAAACTTTTGACTCGCGACATGCTCAAAAAGATGAAAGACGGTTCTGTTGTTGTAGACGTTGCCATTGACCAGGGCGGCTGCTTTGAAACTTCCAGAGCTACCACCCACGCAGAACCCACATATGTTGAAGAAGGTGTTATCCATTACTGCGTTGCCAATATGCCAGGTGCTGTTGCCAGAACTTCTACAAGAGCCCTGACCAATGCCACCCTGCCTTACGCCATTGAAATTGCTAACAAGGGTTGGAAAAAAGCCATGCAGGATAACAAAGAAATCAAACTTGGCGCCAACGTTATCAACGGCAAAGTTGTTTACGAAGCTGTTGCAGAAGCCTTTGACCTGGATTACACACCGGTTGAAGAATTTTTGGCCTAATTTAGCAATACTTTCAATTGTTCCCTGCTCATAATGTACAGGGAACAATTACATTATCGCCGCGCTGTGCCTTGTGGCACCTCATCCCATATAACAATGAATGAGGCACAGCGCGGTTTTTTATTTATCCTTCCAATTCGGTTTTAAACTGTCTGGTCATCAACTGTTCATATAGCTTTGGCCACACCCTCGAAATTAGATAGCCAAGTTTTCCGAAGAAAGTAAAAACCAGCATATTTTTGCTACTCTCAACACCTTTTCGAATTTGTTCAGCCACATACTCTGGAGTTTGTTGGCGACCGATGCGGGTCTGTTCATGGGTGGCCAGTTTACCGTCCCCACCCAATGCCCTGGTCTGGAGATTGGTTTTAATAAATCCCGGACAAATAATCATTACATGGACGCCTTTGTGGGCAAGTTCGCAACGAAGAGAGGTAAAAAAACCGTGCATGGCATGTTTGGACGCAGCATAACCGCATCGTGCCAAAAGAGGGGCAACTCCAGCTATGGATTCATTTACAACAATACAGCCACAGCTTTCAATCAGGTGAGGCAGTGCTGCTTTAGTCATGTAGACCGATCCGAAAAAATTAACGTCCATGACTTTGCGCACAACGTCAACTTTAGTATTTTCAAACAAACTTCGCTGGGTAATCCCTGCATTGTTGAAAAGCAGATCAATGGAACCGAATCGCTTAACTGCGGCTTCAACGACGTTTATGCATGCCGACTCATCGGTTACATCGCATTCCATAGTCAATAAAGGATACGATTTACCATCAAACTCCTTTTGCCTCTTTAAAAGGGCTTCACCGTCCATATCCGCCATGACAATATTTGCACCTGCGTTTGCAAACTCAAGAGCTGTCGCCAACCCAATACCAGAGGCACCGCCGGTGATAAGGACCGTTTTGCCATTAAATTTGCGTTGTGGCACTTGGCACCTCATTGTTCTTTTTGATCTTTGAGAAGAAAAAGGCTGTGGCAAGACCTGAGATAATATGCCAGATTCCCCACCAGGCAACTAAAATTGCCATGCCACCCAAGCCTTCAAAAAAATTGAAGACCAGGATCAAACCCAGAGCAGAATTCTGAATTCCTACTTCCACACAAACTGCCCTGCAGTCCGGTTCAGGAAGGCCAAAGAACTTACCTGACCAATATCCGATGTTAAGCGCCAAAGCATTGTGAAGCAGCACTGCAAAGACTACGAGCCCGACATACGCCAGAAAATGCTGCCAATTTGCAGCCAGGGCGCCGCATACAATTACAATAAAAAAAATCAGGGAGAAAATTTTGAACGGTTTTCTTACCTTTTCAGCCAAACCAGGCAGGTATTTGCCAAGACTCATTCCAATGATCAATGGAATACCCAGGATGATAAAGACCGTTATAAACACATCAATCGGGTCAAGATGCACCCGGCGCAGAATCGGCTCGGTAGCAGGATTCAACCGCCCCCAAATTGAAATATTTAATGGTGTCATAAAAATGGCCACCACTGTAGATACGGCAGTCATTGATATGGATACAGCACAATTGCCCTTTGACAGATATGTTATGATATTGGACAGGTTGCCTCCAGGGCAGGCTGCTACCAGCATCATCCCAAGAGCAATGGAAGGAAAGGGTTTAATCAGCATAACAAGCAGGAAAGTAAAGGCCGGAAGAAGGATAAACTGAGCAGCCAACCCTATTGCAGGTGCTTTTGGGCTGGCCACAATCCTTTTAAAATCTTCAAAACGTAACTCCAGGGCAACACCAAGCATCATCAAGCCAATGGCCCCGTTGATAATGGCAATCCCGGTCGGGTTGAAATTAAGTTGAACCTGGTCAAGCGTTACAGGATCCATCTTCCCCCCTTTTCGCCCGGTAATTCACCGGGCGCTAATATTCGAAAGATTATTACCTCTTAAATTCTGATTGTGTGAAGTCTCCCTTATTAAATCAGGCCTTGTATGCGCCTACATTGGCCAGGGCCATTGAAGCAGGGCTTACCGTGGTTGGATCTGTCATCACATTGATGCAGCAAACCTGGCCCGAAGCAAAGGCATCTTCAAGGGCAGGTTTTATATCTTTTGGATCTTCAACCAAATACCCTTTGCCGCCGATGGCTTCCACCATTTTGTGGTAATCGACCCTTCCGATATAGGTACCGTCCTCAATGGCATGGCCTATTCTGATTTCCTGGGAGTGACGGATCATCCCCCAGCCAAGATCATTGGAAATAACAACAACTATAGGATTGTTTTTTCGGATAGCGGTCTCGAATTCCATAAAATTAAAACCAACAGATCCGTCCCCTGTCATGAGACAGACCCGTTTGTCGGGGTTTAAAAGTTTGGCGGTATTGGCGTATGGCAATCCAACCGCAAGAGAACCGAAAATACCATAATCAAGATAGGTTCCTGGCACTTTTAAAGTTCTTGTCATGCCAAGCCAGGTGGTCGTGTCTCCACCGTCAGCCACCACAAGATCATCTTCCTGATTCATAAACTCATTGATCTCCCTAGCAAGGCGCATGGGGTGAATGGGCACATTGTCTGAGTCCCAATCATTTTGTGCCATTGCCTTGCCTTCCTGGTGGGCGGTATTCAGTTTATCGATCCAGGGAGAAAATTGATCCTTAAACCCGTTGTCGTCTTTTTCAAGCAGCTGGTTACAGGCAGATAGGAATCCTTTGATATCAGAGACCACAGGCAGGTCTACAGTACGATTCCGACCGATTTCATCAGGCTGGATATCTACCTGGGCGATCTTTGCAACCGGGTTAAAAATGTCTCCGAAAAGATAATATAGGGAAATTCGGGTTCCTAAAACAATCACCAAGTCAGTTTCCAGGTAAGCTGCAAAGCCGCCTCCCGGGCGGATTGCAATGGCGCCCTCAAAACATAGTGGATGCTCATCAGGTAATACTCCTCGTCCTGAAAGACTTGTAAATACTGGAATGCCAGTTGTTTCAACAAATGTTTTCAGTTCAGCTTCTGCGTGGGCCTGCCATGCGCCTGTACCTGCAATAATCAGAGGCTTTTCTGCCTCACTGATCATCTCGATCAGTGAAGCTGCTTTCTCAGGATCAGCAGGTTTGGAAACTACATGGGTATTGGCCTGCCGAACAGCGGCCTTGTCCACAGGAGTGTTGAGTACATCAATGGGAAATTCCAGATAGACCGGCCCCGGCCTGCCACTCTGGGCTATCCTAAAGGCCATGTCTACGTATTCATTTACCCGTTCTGCTTTTTGACATATCAGAGCTTTTTTAACCATAGGACGAATGACATCTGCCTGTGGCATGTCCTGAAGATCCAGGCGTTCTTTGTTGTCCAGGCCTACGCAACCCGCTATGAGGACAAGTGGGGTATTTGAAAAATGAGCAGAAGCTACGCCTGTAAGGGCATTTGTAAAACCGGGTCCTGCCGTGACCATGGCCACCCCAGCAGTTCGTGTCATTTTTCCATAGGCTTCTGCCATAAACAGGGCGGATTGTTCATGACGGGTGTCGTAAATTTTTACTGAAGATCCTTCAAGATATTGATAAATGGGAGTGATGTGCCCTCCACTCAATGAAAAAATATAGTCTATTTTTCTGTCGATTAAAGCGTTAGCAGCCAATTGTGCACCTGTTATGGTTTCCATATCTGCTCCTTATTATTTAAACATGAAGAATGTTCTTGTGTAGATCCAGAAAATCTATCCGTTTAACTATTCTTTATTCCATTTCCATCATCACTCTATTTACAATTCCATCAACTGGCCCCCACAAATATTTAAGGCCTGCCCGGTAACATACGATGAGGCATCCGTAGCCAGAAATGCTGCCATATCAGCTACCTCATCTGGGGAACCGATCCGTCCCAATGGGATGGTTTCACACATTTTCTGCTCCTGCTCTTCAGGAGTGGTATTCAGGAACTTTGCTTCAAGGCCAAACCTCCAGCGTTCCAGGTCTGTCATGATCTGTCCGGGACAAATTGCATTTACCCTGATTTTAAGTCCGGACAACTCTCTTGCCATTACCTTGGTCAGCATAATTACTGCAGCTTTAGATACAGCGTAGGCACCGTTAAACAAAGGCGGCACCTTACCGGCTCTGGATGCAGTATTGATGATAACGCCGCTCTTCTCCTGCATTAAAGGGACAATGGCTTTGGACACACGGAACACCCCATGTAGGTTAACATCCACAGTTTTGATCCACGCGTCTTCATCATAGGTATGAACACCGTTGGGTACACCAAACGTAGCGCCGGCATTGTTACACAGGATATCTACAGATCCGAAAGCCTCTTTGACTGTCTGTGCCATAGCCGCCACAGTGCCGGCATCTGTCACATCTACATTTACTGCCAAAGTGCGCACCTTAAATCTATCAGCGAGTTCTAAAGCGATGTCGTCCATTTCTTCTGTGGTGCCGGTTCCCACATCTGCTTTAAAATCCGTTGCCGTACCAAAATCGGCAATCACTATATTTGCACCCAAGGATGCAAACTTCTCAGCCATGGCATAACCGATCCCTGTCTTTTTTCCTGCCCCTGTTATCAAGGCTGTTTTTTGGTCCAACTCACCCATCCGGCCTCCTCAATTTATTTTATGTACTTAAAATTCCTCTTATTAGTTTTTCAACACTATAATCGTATATACCTTTATGATCTTGATTTCCCAGGGCAGTCTGTTCTAATTTTTTAAACTGAAACAAGCCGTGTAAAGTTCCCCAAAACATCGCTGAGAACTTAGCTGGCTCTTTTTCGTCAAAAAGACCATCCTCAATACCGGAGACAACAATATTTTGGATCACCCTTAAAATTTTGCTGCCTGCCATGTCGACCTGCTGTTTCAAGTCAGCCTGAAAGAAAACCTTAGAGGAGGAAAGAAAATAGTTGATGATATTGTAATACTCAGACTGGGACTGGCAAAACTCATAATAGGCATCAGCAATTTGCCTGAGTTGCTCATGTGCCGCATCATCCTTTTGCGCAATCTGACTGATTATCGAATAAAAAATCGACAACCCTTCCTGCTGGAGTGCGATGAAAATTTCCTCTTTATTTTTATAATGAAAATAGATTGTCCCGACGCCAAGCTCCGCCTCTTTTGAAATTTTTGAAATTGAGACGTTTTCAATGCCGTGGGAGAAGAGCAGATTCCTTGCTGCATCCAGAATCTGGCTGCGCCGCATTTGCTTTTCAAGCTCTCGCCTTTCTTTCACCCCATAGATACCTTACCTTTCGAATATCGTCCGGTTATAGAACATCGTTCTAATGATGAATTATATTCATATAATTATTATGTCAAGTATAATTAAAAGAAAAAAAGAAAATACCTGCTCTTAAAAATAAGTTCCTTTACAATGCGGGTAGATTAATTACCGGCAGCGTCCTCAAGTGAAGGTATTGCCGTTTGAGCGCGAGGCTCGTTTTATAAATCACATCAGAAAATCTTTTTGCAGTTTTTGTAGCTAAGGGTGTGTAAAAAGAATTAAACAAACAACTTAAATAAAAAAGCGCAGGCCTTTATATGACATAGAGACCTGCGCTAATTGTTTTTTAAAGATGGTGTGTTAAATGAGTAAGGCCTATCCAAGCTCCCTACCAATAGCGTGATACTCGAACCCGGCCTCTTTTATCTCCTCAGGATCGTATTGGTTTCGTCCGTCAAACATTATCGCCTGGTTCATTAAGGTCGACATCTTTTTAAAATCCGGTTGGCGAAACGCCTTCCATTCTGTAACTAAGATGCAGGCATCGGCATTTTCCATCGCTTGATATTGATCATTAGCAAAAGTAATTTTCTCCAGCATGTCAGCCGGCATCTCTTTTTTTGCTTGGTCCATAGCCACAGGGTCATAGACGGTAATCTTGGCACCGGCTTTTAAAAGCTTTTTAATTAGAACCAAAGATGAGGCTTCACGCATATCATCTGTACCCGGCTTAAAAGCCAACCCCCAAATGCCAAAGTGCTTATCGGACAGGTCCTGGCCAAAACGCTCCATCACTTTTGCCCCGAGCACCTCTTTTTGCATATTATTTCTGTGTTCAACCGACTCAAGCACAACCGGTTTGAACCCTATATCTTTGCTGGTTTTGACAAGGGCTTTTACATCTTTAGGGAAACATGATCCACCGTAACCGCACCCAGGATAAATAAAGGAATATCCGATTCTGGAATCAGACCCAATGCCCTTTCTGACATTTTCCACATCAACACCAAGCTTTTCGCACAGGTTGGCAATTTCGTTCATAAAAGAAATTTTTGTGGCAAGCATTGAGTTGGCGGCGTACTTGGTCATTTCCGCATCCCGGACATTCATCAGCAGCATTTTATCACGATTACGTGAAAACGGTGCATAAAGTCTTCTCATCAGTTTGGCAGCTTTTTTAGATTCGGCCCCCACAACAATGCGGTCTGGCTTGAGGAAATCATTAACGGCGGCTCCTTCTTTCAAGAATTCCGGATTGGAAACGACGTCAAACTGGATATCCGCTCCCCTTTGACCAAGTTCCTCTTGTACAGCGGCCTTTACCTTATCGGCAGTACCAACAGGTACCGTGGATTTATCTACTATGACTGCATAATCATCAATTAACCGGCCAATCTGGCGGGCCACTTCAAGCACATATTGAAGATCTGCAGACCCGTCTTCACCGGGTGGTGTACCCACAGCAATAAAAAAGATGCTGCAATCCTGTGCGGCTTGGTCCAGGCTGGTAGTAAAACCCAGTGTTCCCTCTTTAAAGTTGCTGAGAACGATGGGTTCAAGTCCTGGTTCGTAAATGGGAAGAATTCCTTTTTTCAGATTGTCAATTTTCTCCTGATCTATGTCTACACAAGTTACATGGCTTCCCATTTCGGAAAAACATGCTCCGGCAACAAGACCTACATAACCGGCTCCGATAATAGTTATTTTCATTTAATGTATGAACCTTTCAATTGCTGTTACACAGATCTATGGTTATTCCAATGACGTGAATCGTGTTAGATTACAATTTGGTTGAGAATCACAATTCAGGTCTATATTGTTGTCAATCAATTGCCCTCTATAAGGGGCTCATCTTATATACTGTCCTTTTTTTGACTTCTTTTAAAAATTTCAGTCTTTCACATTCTCAAAAAAATATGAGAAAATTATTTGATATTGTTTAGCCTTTTGTTGATAACACCTCTAAATATAAACCTGCAGAATTGACAATCCGCAGAGGCGGGTTTATTTTCTTGGATTATGACTACACCTGAAAAAAAATACCTCAAAGACTATCGTCCGTATGAATTTATCGTCGACCACATTGACCTTAAATTTGACATTCAAGAGGATCACACAAGTGTGACCTCAACCTTGAAACTTAGAAAAGATCTTGCCTGTGCAGATGAGACCTCCCCACTGATTCTCAACAAAGGATCATTTGA
>JAKSAU010001006.1 GCA_022361535.1 Desulfobacterales bacterium | reverse complement strand
GTATAGGGTGTGCTAAATGTTGATCACCTTGTCTGCCAACTGCATTGCCGTTACAATATCCAGCATGTTTGTAGTCTGGCCCACCGCCTTTTTTTCCAAAAGGTCCAGGTGACTTAAGCAGGTGCCGCAGACCAGGATCGTTGTTCCTTGGGCCTCAAGCTCTTTGAGGTTTTCTAATACAGCAGAAGAATCAACCGCTAGTTTGACCCCGTGATTGACAAAAATCAGCCGCCAAAGAGAAGGACCCATTTCATTCAGGGTTTTAATGAAATTGATCATCAGCTTTTCTCCAAGATCATCATCACCACGGCCGAGCCTGTCTGATGCTGCCATGACCAGTATCCTGTTATTTGATTCTTCGGCTGCCTGATCGGGATTTGGAGTAGTTTCACCGGCAGGTCCGGACGTTAGCTTGACAGCATCTGCCTCATCCCTGTTGCCCTCTACTGTAGATATGGTACCGTCGGAATCCACCCCAACTTCAAATCCGGCATAGGCCAGAAAACGGCTTACATTTTCCACGGCCGCATCATTGTCTACAATTATCCTGATTTGGGTAAGCGCTTCTTGCTCAAGGTATTTCTTTGTTTCCAGCACAGGTGCCGGGCAATCCATATTTCTGCAATCAATTTCTTTTTTCATGGGTGGTGAAGATCTCCTTTAGGGCTTTTTAACTAAATTCAGATAAATGTAAAACCAGGCAGTTGTGAAGTCAAATTGAGAAAATCGATTGAAATGTTCGATGGCATAGGAGATTTGGATAACCTGGAGTCTGAAATGAGGTGATTGGCATAATCAGATACCGGCTCGTTAGTTCTAAGAAGCGGCTGCCGAATTTTTTTCAAAAATCCGCCTGATGCCGCCTTCTTAGAACTAACGAGCCTAATTGCTCAAAACGAAAAACAATATGGCAACTGCAATAATTGGCAGTATTTTTACTCTTTTCTCGGGTTTCAATCGGAATCTTATTCTGATAGCTGCTATAGATGCTTAGATCCTATGGGATGAAAGCGGTTGACTTGGAATGGCAGGTGTGTCCATAATTTCGATAACTCGGCCTTAGGCCAGTGTAAACGAAACAAGGAGAAAAATTATGATTGTTATTTCAAATGTCCACTATCCACCGGAAAGTACCAGGGAAGTTGCCAAACGATACCTTACTGCTCCGGCCCTGCCTGATTATATTACCAAAAAAGGCCCTTATATTTCATCCAGCACGGAAATGGGTATCCATTCCATCACTTATTATGAATTGGAAAACCACAGGTTGCCCGAAGCACTTCAGGCAATTGGGGAAAGTCTTTCTATCTATTTCGGGGTTCCGGGATACACATATGATATCAAACCCTATTTTGAACTCGAGGAAGGGTTAGGCATCCTGGGGATGTAGTTTTTTTGCTGTTTGGCCCATCCACAGATGTGTACAAACTTTGTGAACTTCCATTTATGGGGAAAGTCTTTGCATTGGATGGGCTTTACAGCTTGGATAAGGCATCCTTGATCTTTTAAAAAGATACATGACCCGTCGGACTTTTCAATCAGGGAAAGCCCTTGTCGGTCCCAGGTCAATCGGGTGTAGGTGTTGATAAATTCGTGGACATCCATGCCTAAAAACTTGGCAATCTCATCCGGTTCATGAGGCTTGAGACGGACATAGCCTGTCTCCTTGCAGCATGCCTGGCACTGAATGCATTCAAAATCTGTTAAATCGATATTATTCTCATCGCACATTGCTTGTTTTATATCAGGCAGCATTAGGTCTGGATTCTATTTTGATATTGGGCTGATTTACATTTTCGCCATTGATTAAAGCAACTAAATCTTTTGGCGTCAGCCGTTTTCTGGAGAGCCTAAACGCATTGTCTTCCACCACCACTTCAGCCGGCATGGGCCTGAGGTTATAGGTGCCGCCCATGGCATAGCAGTATGCCCCGGCATTTTGAATCGCTAAAAGGTCGTTTTCCCTGATTTCCGGCATGGTTCTGTCCGTAGCAAACAGGTCTCCTGTCTCGCATATATTCCCGCAGATATCGTATACTCCGAGTTTGCCTTTGGGGTTGGAGATATTTTCTATGGCATGGTAGGCATCATAGAACATAGGGCGGATGAGCTGGGGAAATCCTGAATCAGTCCCGCAGATTGTTCTGTGGCGGTTGTACTTAATGGTATTGACTCTGACCAAAAGGCTTCCTGCCTGGGCTGTAAGATACTTGCCCGGTTCAAACAAAAGGCCTAACTTCCGACCGTAGCCTTTGCAGAACTCGGCAAATAGGCTAGTGATTTCTCGTCCCATGGATACAATGTCGATTGGATTGTCCTCGGGTGCATAAGGCACTTTGAATCCACCGCCGAAATCCAGAAACTCAAGATCTGGAAAATTATCTTGTGTGGCAATGGTCATGATCTGTCTCATGGCCCGGACCACTGAGTCTGCTTTTTTCAGACCGGACCCTGTATGTTCATGGAGTCCAACTACCTTTAAGCCTGCTTCACGAACGATTTGTTTTACCTTTTGGGTATCTTCAAGGAGAATACCGAATTTGGTCAGGTCGCCTCCGGTTTTGATTTTGTCGTGGGCTCCGTCAACAACATCCGGGTTGATTCGCAGGCAGACCCGGGTACCTGGAAACGCCCTGGCATATTTTTCAAGGCGGGAAAGGGACCCAATATTCATAAGAACCCCTGTTGCCGCTATTTCGTGCATTTCTGCGTCAGTGATATTGTTGGCCGTATAAATGATATCTTCCGGCCTGAAACCGCAAGACAATGCCATATAAAGGTCGCCCGGACTGACTGCATCAATTCCTGCCCCCAGGTTTCTCAGGCACTCCAGCACATCCCTATTATAGTTGGCTTTCATGGCATAACAGGTTTTAAATTTGGGCCAATCAAATGCTGATGTGAATGTATTGTATTGGTCTTTTACCCTTTCCAAGTCATATACATAGGTTGGTGTGCCAAAGGTGTCTGCGATCTGGGTCATCAGTTCAGGTGTCATATTATTCTCTCCTTACAATATATAGACGACATATTAGCACTTAAAATGGTGGTGTCAAGAATAAAATTTCAGTAAGTACTATTGTTTAAGAATTTTATTCTCGTCATACCTATACAAAGAGATTAATATTCGGAACACTAAGGGTTTCGGGCGGTGTTTCAAGCAGGCTATGGATATTCTGTCTTAGATCATCCATGGTTTCAGCCCGCATCATTGACTTAAGTATGGCATTGGAAAATTTGAAATTGGCACAGAAATATGGAGCAAATTTTTTGAACATTTTGACGGCATAAAAATCTTCATAATGACTTGCCAGAAGATCGGCCATTTTTAAAGCAGTAGTAAGATAAATATCAGAACCAGGCTCGGTTCCTTTTGTCCATTGAGAAAAAATCCAGGGCCGGGCAACTGCCATACGTCCAAGGGATAGGCCCTGACAAGCTGTCTGGTTTACCATTTTAATTCCGTCTTCGACCAGGAACAGGTTACCGTTTCCAAAAACCGGAATATCAACTGCCTCCTGAACCTTGCCTATAATCTCCCACTTTGGGGTTCGGCTTCTCCTATCCGGGGCCACCCTGGGATGGAAGGTAATGGCATCAGCACCTGCCTTTTCAAATTCTTGTCCCATGCGAACCGGAAATGCTGCATTATCTTCCCACCCTGTTCTGTATTTAACAAATACAGGGCAGGAAACTGCATCTCGGACTGCTGATACAATTTTTACCGCCATTTCCGGGGTTTTCAAAAGAGCGGCACCACACCCTTTTTTGCAAATGGCTGCCACGGAGCATCCGAAATTTAAATCCACACCAAAAAAACCTTCTGCCTCAATACGACTGGCAGCCCTGGCCATGGATTCTGGTTCGGCACCAAATATCTGACAGACCGTATGGTCAAGTTCCTCAGGCCTCCAGGTGAAGACATGTGACACGCGCGGGTTTTCATGGGGCACAGCTTTGGCAGAGCACATCCCTGTGAAAAGCAGGCCGAACCCACCCAATTCAGTGACCAGTTGCCTGAAGGCGATGTGACCTAATCCCGCCATGGGAGCCAGCACCATCCGATTTTCGATAGTTTTATTGCCAATGGTCAACGGGGTCAGCAGATAGTCGGCCAGTTCTTTTACAGTATTCATTCTTTTTTTATGCTCTGTTTTGTGTACGATACAAGACGGCTTATATAACCGGAATTTAAGGTGATTGTCAATTTTGATCTGCCTTCAAGAAAGAGGTGCCTGAATTGTAAACCATTCAGCCCTGTGCTGTGATATGTCAATCCCATTTTGAAATCTGTATCGCTCGATTGAGGTGTATACCACTGAATTCGTATTTATCGGTATTCCTGAAGGATAATTGCGGCACGACTTCCACGGCGTGTCTTAACCCAAGTTAAAATTATTCGTAAAGGAGAGTCGTATGAGAAAGTTTTGTGTGGTTTTTATTATTTTGATTTTAATAATCCCAACAGTTGGACAAAGTATGGAAATGGTCAGTGGTGAGATTCCTCCATATTCCAGTGAAAAACAAGGTGCTCAGGGAATCGCCATTGACTTGGTCAAAGAAGTGTTCAAGCGAGCCGGCATGGAATTAAATATCGTATTTAAACCTTGGGCCCGTGCCCAGCATTTGGTGCAGACAGCTCCCGAGAATAAAGGCTTGCTCATCGCTCCGTTAACAAGGACCGCAAACCGGGAGCCTTTATACGAATGGATCATTCCACTGGTTGATTACAAGCTGCAGATGGTTACCAATGATTCTGGCGTTCCCATAGGTGATGAAGCCGCCATGAAAAATGAAAAAATATGTGTTCTTAGATCATCTCCGGCAGAGTACAAACTTCAGGAGTTGGGATATAGCAAAGTAGATACAAAGAATACTGAATTAAAGTGCCTACAGCTTTTAAAGCACAAACGGACAAAAGCCGTACTATGCCATGGATTTCTTTTGGGTGTCCATAATTACAAACAATTTGGCGGCAATCCGGGTGAATTGATCAAAGGGGTCTCCTATCCGGGGGGAACTATTTATCTGGCGGCTTCGAAAGGAACTGTTAACGATGATGATCAAGCTAAGTTTAAAACCATACTTGAAAATATGAAAAAAGATGGCATTTATAATGCGATCATCAATCGCTATCGCCGTTAGCCGGAGACGATAGTCGTCTCATGCTCAGCCATCCCAGCAAAGGCCCGGGAGCAAGCATGATAAAAGCGAAGTCTAACCCCTGAAATTTTATCCAGGCATCTAAAAGCTCAATGGAAAAAATGGTGATGACAAATCCTATGCAATTGACAATGGTCAGGGCCGAACCCACATAAGATTTGGGTGCAAATCGGGCATTAAGGGAAGAGAATTGTGGAGAATCTGTTACAACGCATACTCCCCAGAATATGAGCAAGCCCAGTGTTATATATTGAGGCAGTTGTTGGAACAAAGGGGATATTAGACAGCAAATACCGGAACCTGCCAAAGCAAACCGGGCAATTTTCTGACTGCCCAGCCGGATAGACAGCAGGCCGCCAAGGCCGCATCCTAAAAAACCCACGGCAAAAAAGATAAAAGTCCAGAGATCAGCCTGACCTGGCACCAGCGTATTGTATAGCATTGGGATAAATGCCCATAATGCGTATAATTCCCACATATGACCGAAATAGCCAAAAGAGGATGCTCTGAAGCCTGGGTGGGCAAACGCTTGAGCAATAGCTTTGAAATTAAAAGGTGCACCTTTTGGAAGAGCAGGGCCGTCTTTGACTAAAAAACACTGGATAGCGCCGCCGAAGATACATAGCAAACTTGTGATTAAAAGGATTACAGACGGGTCTCCCTGCCATGATATGACTCGGATAAAATATGGAAATCCGGAAGCCAATACCAATGCGCCCACTAGAAAGCCCAATGCCCGGCCAAGGGTATTCGGGTACCAGGATGCCGCGATTTTCATCCCAACCGGATAGATTCCAGCAAGACAGATTCCACATAAAAATCGAGAAGCCGGTATCAGGCCGGCAGTTTGTCCTGTCAAAAGCGGGGCAAAGTTAAACATTCCCCCTAGAATAGAACAAACAAAAAACAGACGGGAAGGAGGGTACCGATCTGCAAGATTGAGTAATGCAAACAAAAGTGTTCCTGCTATGAACCCCGCCTGGACCGCAGATAGCAAGAAAACCTGACCTTGGAATGCAGCGTTGCCCGCGAACCAGATGGAACCTGAAAGAAACTGGGATAAAATGATCAAAAAAAGTCGCATGCAGCCTTTTAGCACAGGTTAATGGATATTCACAGGGTTAGTCTTCCGAGGAGATAAAAGGCTACTTTCGTTTGAAAATGGGGGTTTATTATAAAAAATCTAAAAAGATATCTGATAATAGGCGTCTTTTTTGCATATTTTTCACCTAAGTTTCTGCCCTTTCATTTAGTTCGACTGTCTTTATATTCCCCCGGCATGCAAAAAAGGGGTAAAAAAGACACAAAAGTGTAAAAAATAAAAATTTTTTGATAAGTCTTGAATTTTTCTAAGGAATCCGTCATTGATACAAAAAAAGAGAAAAACTGCCGCACATAGCGTTAAGTCGTTCAGGATACTTATGAATAAAGAACAATTTGATGATATTGATATCTATGGAATTTTAGATTGTCTTCATGAGGGTGTTATCATTTCGGATATCAAGGGAAAAATTCTATTTTTCAATGAGGCCCAATGCTCAATTGATGATATCAAGCGGGAAGATGTACTGGGAAAAAAGATCACAGACCTTTATGACGTAGATATCCATGCAAGTCCGACCATGAGGTGTCTTGCCTCTGGTACGCCGATTATCAACGAGGCTATGGTTTACCGAACCCGGTACGGACGGGTCTCTAACATCATTACCAATGTTTACCCTCTGTACAAGGCCGGGACACTGATCGGTGCCATTCGATTTTCAAAGGACTATCAGGCGGTTGAAAATATTGTAGTGTCAGATGCAAAAGACAGTGTAAAAACTGGGTCCAGAAATGGGACACGGTTTACCTTTAAAGATATACTGGCATCAGACCCGGATATGCTCAATGCAATTCATATTGCCAAAATGGCATCGGATTCTCCATCACCCATTATGATTTCCGGTGAAACCGGCACAGGTAAAGAGTTGTTTGCCCAATCCATTCATAACCACAGCAAAAGGAAATCAAGACCCTTTATCCCGGTTAATTGTGCTGCCATTCCTGAGCATCTTCTGGAGGGTATTTTGTTCGGGACTTCCAAAGGGGCGTTTACAGGTGCCATTGACAAGCAGGGGTTGTTTGAGCAGGCAGATGGAGGCACCATTTTTCTTGATGAACTTGATTCCATGCCTCTAACACTTCAGGCAAAGCTATTGAGGGTAGTGCAGGATAAGAAGGTAAGAAAACTGGGCTCCCTTAAGGAAAAAGATTTAGATGTAAAAATTATTACCTCCGTATCAAGGCCACCACTTGACATTGTTCAATCCGGGGTATTGCGTATGGATCTTTTTTACCGGATGGGGGTTGTCTCAATTTTATTACCGCCCTTGAGGGAACGCAAAGAAGGGTTTGACACCCTGGTAAGTGCGTTTATCGCAAAGTTTAATGATCAACTGGGTAAGCAGGTAAACGGGATTTCAGACCGTGTTGCCAACTTGTTTGGCCGCTATCATTGGCCTGGAAATGTCCGTGAACTTGAGCATGCTATAGAGGCTGGTATGAATATGGTGGGAAAAGATAAACTCATAAGTGAGGATCATTTGCCTGCACATATCTTTACCTTTTCCGCGCATAACCCTCAAATCGTCGGCGATATGTCAAATGAATCTTCATTGGGTTTAATAAATGGTGTTGGCCTGCCTGTGCAGGCGACTGAAGGGACATTGGTTCAAGCCCAGGCCATGAGTGAAAAGCAGATGATCTGCAATGCCCTGAGCAAGACAAATGGCAATGCTGCCAAGGCCGCAAGAACACTTGGCGTATCTCCTCAATCTTTTCACTATAAGCTAAAAAAATACAAGATCGACAGGACGCAGTTTAAATCAGGCAGCAAATTGCTGTAATCATGGCCAGGTGTAAAATTTTTCAGTAAAAATAAAAATATTTTTATAAAATATATCCTTTGCGGGGTGCTTTCTTTCTACCCACTCACTTTTTTTTAAAACTTAGTTGAAAAATCATTTCCTTATTTTTACGCCTTTCTCACTCAATTCTTATCTTAAAAATTAGGTGTTCTGCCTAATGTTAAATCTAATGGTACGCAAACTGCAACTAAGTTAGGGAAGTTTTTTTTGTGTGTGTGCTTCATCTTAAATTTTTAATTGATTAATTTTGGAGGGAAGATTCATGGGTACGAAAAAAGTTCAACTCACCATCGCTTTTATCTTGGCATTATTTCTCTTTACAGCAACGGGTTTCGCAGCGAACAAAACACTGAAAGTCGGTGTGCTTGGACCGTTTACCGGGCCGTCTGCCCAGAATGGCAAAGAGTTTAAAGCCTCAGTCAGCATGGCAATGGAAAACATCAACTATACCGTCGGGGATTATAAGATAGAAGTGGTGTGGGTTGATTCCCAGTCAGATCCGGCAAAAGCGTCAAGCGCCTATTCAGAAGCCGTAGAAGGCAAAGGAATCCAGGCCGGTGTGCTTAACTGGCATTCATCTGTAGCCGTGGCAGTCATGGATGTAGCAGCACAGTACAAAGTGCCGCATATGTTCGGGTTCGGTGCCTCCGAAGAAGTCAATAAAAAATGGCAGGCTAATCCTGGCAAATATTCCTATTGGGGTGGCAAAGGATGGCCTGTACCTGCCAAGCTTGAAGGTAATTACATCGAATGTATTAACAACGTAATCAAGGCCGGCAAATGGGCGCCTAAAAAGAAACTGGCTGCTATCTACGGGGAAGATACAGACTGGGGCCGGTCTGCAGGCGGCGCTTACAAAGCAGCCCTTGAAGCAAGTGGTTGGGAAATCTATGCTGAAGAGTATTTCCCCATTACCCAGACCGATTTTTATCCCTTGCTGGCCAAATTTAAAAAAGCTGGTGTAGAGCTTCTGGCAGGTACCTCTACAGCGGCTCCATCACTGACTGCATTTGTAAAACAGCATGCAGAGGTTGGCAACAAAGGTGTTCTTATCGCATCCGGACTTGGCTGGGTCGGTGACTGGTACAAAATGACCGGACCAGGCTCCAACTATGTATTGGACTCTATCCCTCAGTTAACTACTGCCGAAGCCAATCAGTGGGCAAAAGACATCAAAGCCAAATACGGGTTTAATCCGAGCCCGTCTTCCGGTGGCCTTTCCTACGATGGTATCCGGATGTTCATCAAGATTCTTGAAAGAACCCATGAACTCCATGGCAAACTGGACAAGGTAACCATCCATAAAACAATGGTGGACGAGGTCAATACGGGTAAACTGACCTATGGTAAAAAAGACGGTGCCATCATCATGAACGAGTATAAGTATACGGCCGATACGATGCCTGATATGGTGGTTGCACCGGATGCCTACTTCTTCCCGATTCTCCAGTACAAGGGGGGCAAGGGGCATATAATTTTCCCGGAAATGTGGAAACAAAAGGATTTCGAAAAGAAATAGGATGATCGTCGACAGGGGATTGAAACTTTTAAGTTTGAATCCCCTGTTTTTTTAACGCTAAAATAAGGAAGATAGAGACGTGGTAGTACTGGAAACCAACGAAGTAACCAAAAAATTTGGTGGACTGACGGCTGTAAATGCGGTCTCTATGACGATCAACCAGGGTGATATTGTCGGACTCATCGGGCCCAATGGGGCAGGAAAAACGACCTTTATCAACGCGATTACCGGGCTGAACCCGCCAACGTCGGGGCAGGTGAAGTTTTTTGGTAACGATACCACTGGATTCACACCGGAGAAGATGTGCCGCCTGGGCATGTCTCGTACTTTTCAAATTCCGAGCCCCTTTCCCAAGATGACGGCTATCGAAAGTGTGATGACCGCCACGATATTCGGTAATGACTCAGGAAAAGTTAAAGATCCGGTTGCCCATTCACGTGAGATGCTGGAATTTGTGGAATTTCCCATGGCTGAAACCGTAGTTGCAGAACAATTGAACACGGTGCAGCTCAAACGGCTTGATTTGGCCAGGGCTCTGGCGTCCGGTCCTCGTCTGCTTTTTATGGACGAGATGGCATCGGGATTAAGCGAGGGCGAACTCAAAGATATCATGAGAATAATTGATAAGATCTCCAAGAAAGGGATCTCCATTCTCATGATCGAGCATATCATGCAATTGATCATGGCAGTATGCAACAAATTGCTGTGTATTCAGTTCGGTACCAAAATTGCGGAAGGTCCCACCGAAGAAGTGGCCAACGACCCACGAGTGGCACGGGCCTATCTCGGTGATGAGGAAGGCGATGAACCCTAAAGAATCATTATTGGAGATCCTATGCTGTTAGAAGTCAAGAATCTGAATGCCGGATACGGGTATCTGCAGATATTGAGGGATGTCTCTTTGAATATTGATCAGGGGGAATACGTCTGCATTGTCGGCCCTAACGGTGCCGGAAAGAGCACAACTATGAAATCTATCGCAGGATTGCTCAAACCCATGAGCGGGAATGTGATTTTCAATGGAGAAGATATTACAGGGTTGCCGGCATCCCAGATTGCCAAAAAAGGGATTGCCTTTGTCTCCGAGGAGATGAACCTGTTTGTTAACATGACGGTACAGGAAAACCTATACATGGGGGCCTATACCATCAAAGAAAAGAAAGTACAGAACGAACGTTTGGAATTTGTTTTTGACCTGTTTCCCCGTCTGGCTGAACGGAAAAAACAGCTGGCCGGCACCATGTCCGGGGGCGAGCGTAAGATGCTGGCTATTGGTCGTGGGATGATGTCGGATCCGAAACTAATGCTGGTGGATGAGCCCTCATTCGGGCTTGCGCCCCAGCTGACCAACAATGTGTTCCAGTCCCTGGATGTCTTGGTGGACAAGGGTGTGACCATATTGCTGGTGGAACAGAACGTAACCAAAACCCTTAGTGTCACCGGGCGCGGATATGTGCTTGAGAACGGCAAGATCGGTCTGGAAGGAAAAAGTGATGATCTGGCCAATGACAGCTACGTCCGAAAGGTGTTTTTAGGTGTATGATGCACTAAGGATTGGCACGATGTTTTCTTACCTTAAAAAGGACTTTGGAGAAATAGAAACATGTCAAAAAATATAGCGTCACAAACAATAGACTGGTTCCGGTCCGCAGCCGGCATGTCCATCGCGCTCACCATAGCGGTGGCTTTGTTTGCTGCGGTTCATTCCGGACCCTATCTGTTGATAAATACAGTTGTTACAGGGGGGATGCTGGCTCTTGTGGCCACAGGTCTTACCCTGATGCTGGGGGTGTTGAACATTGCCATGTTTGCCCATGGCGAGTATTTTATGATCGGTTCGCTTGCGGCCTATTACGTTTATACCCCGATCAGCGAGTATATTGGTGAACATCCTGAATCTTGGCTGACAGATTTTGGTCCGCTTGTGGCCATCGGTGCAGCCATGTTGACCGGAGCTGTGGCCGGGATAATTTCGGAGAAATTGGTATTCGGGCCGTTGCGCCGCCGATCTACGGACAACTGGGTCATGAATTCTTTTTTGTTGACCGTGGGCTTGAGTGTACTGCTGATAAATCTGCATCAGCTCATTTTCGGCGCGGATTTTAAAGGGATTGTCGGTTACTGGAGCGGGATGCCTCTGAGCATAGCTGATGTATATATTTCCAGAGACCGTGTCATGGCCTTTGTGATTTCCGCTGTGATCGTGGTGTTCTTTTATCTTTTTATGACTTACACCCGCACCGGTATGGCCATTCGAGCGGTCTCACAGGATATTACCGGTGCCGAGATCGTGGGTATTGATATTGAAAAGATCGTTTTGTTAACCATATCCCTGGCCTGCGCTCTAGCGGCTGTTGCCGGGGGAAGTCTCTTGTTTATGTATCCCTCCTATCCGACTGTTGGTCTGGAACCATTGTATATGGCCTGGTTTGTGGTCATTCTTTCAGGCTTGGGAAACATATTGGGGGCAGTGGCAGGGGCCTTTATGGTGGCACTGCTCAAGGTTATCACCAATGAATATGTAGGCGCCGGGTGGGATTTTGTCGTGCCTTCGGCGCTTATCATGTTCATCCTGATTTTTAAACCCTCCGGCATCTTCGGCTCTGATGTCCGCGGCGCACTGGACAAATAAGAAAGGAGAATCTTATGACATCTATGGAAATAGCCGGGAAAACAGGAGGGGACATGGATACAACAAATGACACGGTACAGATGAATGCCTTTGACAAGGTTTTGGATAAACTCTGCTTGACTCCTGCAGGTCTTGTGGGTTTTATACTTCTTCTTCTTTTGCCTTTTATCCCGCCCTTTAATCAGGAATATCTGCTTCGGTGGCTGATTTACTGCGGGTTTATTGCGGCCATGTGCGTGGGGTTTGATTTTACAGCAGGGTATATCAACATCGTAAATTTTGGTTTTGCCGCTGTATCCGGGTTTGGGGGATATACCTCGGCCCTGCTGGCGGTCAACCTGGGACTTTCTCCCTGGATCGGTATGGTGGCAGGCGGTATTACCGCTGCTGTCCTGGGGCTGATCATTGGTATGATCAGCCTGCGTCTTCGGGGGATATTTGCAGCCTGCCTGTCCTGGTTCTTCGGGTTGGCCATTATGGGGCTTGCAACCAAGCTGGTCTGGCTGACCCGTGGGCCTTTGGGCTTGAGAACGCCCAGGTTGTTTGAAACCGAGTCAAATTTTCCTTTCTATTATGTGATTATCTTATTGTTATTTTTGACATATCTGTGCTGCAAATGGGTTGTTCGCTCCAAAATGGGGCTGGCATTCCAGGCCATTGGGCAGAATATGGACGCAGCCAGAACCTCAGGAATTAATCCGGTGTTTTACAGGGTATCTAATTTCACATTGTCTTGTGCCATCGCCGGTGTTTTGGGTGGGTTTTATGCCCATTTTTACGGAATATTAACCCCGGATGTCATGCATACGGCCAAAACTGTTGAAGTGTTGGCTGTGGCCTATATCGGCGGCCGGGGAAGCCTTTGGGGCGGTGCAGCCGTGGCCTTTCCTTTCATCTTTTTGATGGAAATCATAAGATCCACGCTGTCCCATCTTCCGGGCTTGAATTTGATTATCTATGCCTTAGTACTCATCCTGGTGATGATTTATTATCCGGGCGGGTTTTCTTTCTTTTATGACACCCATATCCGGCAGACGAAAAACAAGGCGCTTAGATATTTCTTAAACGGTAGACAATAAAACCAAGATTCAAGGAGAGGAAGTTTTATGAAAACCAATGCAAGAGCGGTTGTAATCGGTGGCGGTGCTATCGGCGTGAGTGTGGCCTATCATCTGGCAAAATACGGATGGGAAAACGACGTTGTTCTGATTGAAAAGCATGAGCTGACATCCGGTTCCACCTGGATGGCAGCCGGTAACGTTTCCTTTTTTCATGGCAACTACTACGGCACCCGGGTGAATATGAAGAGTATCGAAATCTATAAGGGCCTGGAAGAAGAAACCGGACAGAACGTCGGTTGGCATACCACAGGCTCTATCCGTACTGCGGATAACCCTGCCCGAATGGATGAATTGGGATATGCCTATTCCATGAATCGCTGTCTTGGATTGGACGTCTCCTGGCTAACCCCTGAAGAGATCGGTGAAAAACACCCGTTTATCCAGACCGATGGTCTGCTCGGTGGCCTTTACTGGCCGGATGATGGTGATGTGGATCCCAACTCCGTTACCCAGGCCATGGCCAAAGGTGCCAGAAACCACGGCGTTGAAATCAACCTGCATACCATGGTCGAAGGTATTGAGCAAAAAGACAATGATGAGTGGGTGGTTAAGACCGATAAGGGCGACATCACATGTGAATATATTGTTAATGCAGCCGGGCTCTGGGCGCCTGAGGTGGCAAAAATGGTGGGGATTGAGATTCCTTCCATCGCCATCGCTCATACCCATATCCTTTATGAAAAAATCGATGCCATTGTAGAGCGTGACACCTACCTGCCGCTGATGCGCGATCCTGACAAGTCCATTTACCTGCGCCAGGAAATGGATTCCATGATTCTTGGTATGTACGAAGCCAACGGTCAGCAGTGGAAGCGCCGTGGGGTGCCCTGGGATTATGCACAGGAAGAAATCAACCCGGACCTGGATAATATCGCGGACTGCATTGAAGCAGGTATGGAAAGATTCCCGATCCTCGGTGAAACCGGTTTCAAACATGTGACTGCAGGGCCCATCACTTATACGCCTAATGGTGATCCCCTGGTCGGTCCCGCAGCACCGTTGAAGAACTTCTTCCAGGCCTGCGGCTATTCTTTTGGTATCACCCAGGCCGGCGGTATCGGACATTACTTGGCCGGCTGGATCATGAACGGCGAACCTGAAATCGATCTGTGGCCTTTTGACTCAAGACGTTACGGTTCTTATGCCAACTGGGCGTATAACACTGAAAAAATCGCTGACACCTATCCAAGACTCTATGCTCACATTATGCCCAATGAGTTTAGGGATGCAGCACGGCCTAACAGAACCAGCCCCATTTATGAATACCAAAAACAAGCCAATGCGGTATTCGGTGACTACTACGGCTGGGAATGCCCGAATTACTTCCCGCCTGAAGGCGAAGACGGATACGAAGATCCCACATGGCGCCGCTCCAATGCTTTCAAACATGTAAAAGCAGAGTGTAAACACGCCATGGAAAAGGTCGGCATCATTGACCTTACCCGTTTTGCCAAGACCATGGTTACAGGTCCTGGTGCCAAAGCCTGGCTGAACAAAATGACCTGCCAGAAGGTGCCCGAGGTTGACGGACGAATTGCTCTGAGCCCGATGCTGGACCACAATGGTAACTTCAAGTCTGATATGACCATTACACGTATCAACGAAGAGGCGTTCTTTTGTGTTACCGCATCTGTAGGTAAGAAACACGACCAGCACTGGATGCTTGAAAATCTGCCCAAAGACGGTTCTGTGTGCATGGAAGACATTACCTATAAGCAGGGATGTCTTGTGCTGGTTGGCCCGGATTCCCGTAAAGTTCTTGAGAAAATTGCTTACAACGACGTTTCAAACGATGCCTTTAAGTTCGGTACCTCCCAGGAAATTTTTGTGGGACGCACCAAATGCCGTGTGAACCGCATGAATTACGTCGGTGAACTGGGTTATGAAATTTTCCATGATATTCAGCATCAAATTGGTCTGTACCAGGCGCTGATGACTGCCGGAGAAGAGTTCGACATCAAACTGATCGGTATGCATGCCATGGATTCCATGCGTCTGGAAAAAGGGTATCTTGCCTGGAAATCCGAGATGAACGTTCACCACACCCCGCTTGAAACCAATGTGGCATGGACAGTTAAGATGGACAAAGACTTTATCGGCAAAGCCGGTGTTGAAAAACAGAAATCCGAAGGCGTACCCCGTCAGTTGGTCTGCCTGGTAGTAGATGCAGATGACACCGATGCCTGGGGCTATAACCCCATCTTTGCAGGAGATGACATGGTCGGTATGACATCTTCGGGTGGATATGGCCACAGAACTGAAAAGAGCCTGGCACTTGGATATGTTCCGCCTGAGCATGCAGCTGCCGGTTCCAAACTGGAAGTTGAAATATTAGGCGTAAAGCGGTCTGCTGAGGTTGTGGCCATGCCGCTCTATGATCCTAAAAATGAAAAAATGAAGAGCTAAATCAGCAAAGATGTGCTATCAAGTTGTAGGTCAAATATTGTTCGACAATATTTGACCTGCGCTGAATTAAGATAGAAATTAAGAGGAAAGACATGAAGATTTTTGTTTGTGTAAAACATGTACCGGACACGGCAGCAACCATCAAGATTGCCGGTGAAACCGGGTATGCAGATGGTGATATTAAATTTATCGCCAACCCTTACGATGAGTTCGGTGTTGAAGAAGCCGTAAGTCTTGTGGAAAAAGAGGGTGGTGAGGTTGTTATCGTGACTGTTGGCAAGGC
>JAKSAU010000512.1 GCA_022361535.1 Desulfobacterales bacterium | reverse complement strand
TGGCACAAATTACAAATTTGCGCCAGCGAAGGTATTTAAAGTAATCCGTACGGTGGACAGAATTCCACAAAAGTTTTTGAAGCATATTGAAGGAACGGACGGTTTATATGAAATAAGAGTAAAAGCTGGAAGCGACGTTTTTAGAATTTTCTGTTGTTTTGACTCTGGACGGATTGTTGTTCTATTTAATGGTTTTCAGAAGAAAAGTCAAAAAACTCCTAAAAAAGAGATTGAAAAAGCATTGAAAATTAAGCAAGATTATTTTGATAAAAAAGGAGGAAGTAAATCATGAAGACAATAAGAGATGCAAAGAATTTTGACGAGCTTTTAGACATTAAATACGGAAAATTAGGGATAGAGAAAAGAGACAAATTTGAAGTGAAAGCTAAAGCCTTTGTTATTGGTGAAATGATTAAGGAAGCGAGGAAAGAGGCACATATGACCCAAGAAGCTTTAGCAGCTAAGACCGGTACAAAGAAAAGTTATATCTCCCGACTGGAAAATGGTAAGATTGACATTCAAATATCAACTTTGTTCAAAATATTCGAAGAAGGTTTGGGACGTAAAGTCGGCCTGACGCTTCTATAAAAACTACGACATCATAACTCGTGTATCCGCTCAGCGGATTAATGCCCGTAGAAAAAGGGTATTCCAAATGAAATAAATTCTCCGTAGGAGATATAGGGTCACGCGTAGAAGTTTATCTCCTGACGGAGAAATCAGGTTATTTGTATTAACTCAGCTATTAAACTTTATCCCCTGCCGGGGAAACAAGCCTCTTAATGCATAGAAGCATAATTAGTGCTGTTTTAGTAAGCAATATAATCTTGATAAAACATACTTTGTTCAGAATCGTATATTATCAGCAAAGCTGGAACACTAATCATACCCCATCCCAAAGCTTTGGGAAAGGGAGCGCCAGCATTGTGTACAATTTAAGAAATACAAATGAAACCGTTTGAATCTTTAGAGACACCAAGAACGAATATTCGAAGATTGAAACTCACAGATAAGGACAGGCTTATTGAATTGTTATGCAATAAGTCTGTAACTCAGCATATGGCTTTTCCTGATGAACTATTGACAAAAGAAGGTGTAACCAATCTATTGGAGATGACTGTCAACTCGTATGATACCGAAAAGCCATTGTTATCTCTCGCAATCACTGAAAAGAATAGCAATGATTTGATAGGAGTATCAGGGTTTAGCCCTTTAGAAAAAAATGAACTTGAGGTTTTTTATGCACTTCTTCCAAAATATTGGGGCAAAGGCTTAGCCACAGAGATCTTGGCAAGTCTAACAGATTATATTTTAACAAAAACTAACTATAGTACGATTGTAGCACCTATTACACAGAGC
>JAKSAU010000527.1 GCA_022361535.1 Desulfobacterales bacterium | reverse complement strand
GAAGCTACGCATATGCCGATTGCAGTAAACAGTCCCATGGGCTCAGCCGGAACTGCATCAAACCAGGCAGACAATCCGCCAAATTCGCCAAATGCGGTTCCCACGGACACAAATCCCAAAACCGCAATTGCAGGTACCGCCACAAGGCTTAAAAGAGTTAATGCACGGATACCAAACCAGGCAGTGGCTGTCATCACAGCCCCTGACACGCCAATGAGCAAATTAATGTCCCAGCCAGTGACCTTTTGAACCGGCAGGGCAAACATGGCAACACCAACCCCGAACCATCCCACTTGAGTAATCCCCAAAAGAAATGACGGAAGAAAAGACCCTTTTTCCCCAAAGGAATACCGTGCCAAAAGATGTGTGGAAAGTCCCGTGCGCGAGGCAATGGCTGCAAGAAAAGCTGTATAGCAACCCAGAATCAGGTTGCCTGCCATAACCGCACTCAAAAACTGCACAGCTGTCAGACCAACGCCCAACTTACCACCAGCCCACATGCTGGCTGAAAAAAAGGTAAACCCGAGCATCACCACCATCATTGGAACAAACCCTTTTTTGTGGGCCCCTTCCACATGGCCCAGGGCAAAATCAGAATCTGCCTGATGTTCGTTTTTCATCTTATCCTCCATATTTGCTCAACATTTTTCTGGCCCAAGCCAATTGATCTTTAGCAACCAGGGCAAGATCCACAGGCCCATACGCTTCAGGATCCACAATTGGACATCTTTCAAGAACAAAGGCTTCAAATGTCACCCCTTCTTTTGCAAGAGCCTCAACCTTTGACCAGTAATCTTCCAAATCTTCTAAATATTCCCTGACCCAAAATGCCCTGGAACCTGCATCGTAAATTGTGCATCGCTGGATGGGAAAAGCAGGATCTTCAAACTGTGCCCCGATAAATTCCGGTGCCATGACGGCATCAAGCCGGAGCAGGTCCGTTCCTGTTATTTTAATCTGCAAAGGAGTTTCAGGCACCGGCACAGTAAAGCAGCCATCCAGGTAAACCAGGGTTGTGCCTTTATATTCGGGAAAGCTTTTCCTGCACATGGCATCAGTGGTTTCAAGAATTTCAGCTGCCCTGGGACTGCCAATAGTAAAAAAAACGATGGATTTAAGTTCAGCACCTTGCTTTTCAGCCTCAGCCACCAAAGCTTTCATGGCATGTTCAAGGCTTGTGCCCGTGGCCACCACATCACCAATCACAATACTGGCTGTTCGGGGCATATACACCTTTGAATAATCACTTTCCACGATATGCCATTGCTCAGGAGAATCATCGTCGCGGGCGCGTTGGGCTGAAATAAATGAAGAACCGTGTCCATTCCATCCAAAGGCAGCGGCAAGCGCCTCTCTTAAACAAAAATTCAACCCGCCTCTTAAAATATTAAAAACAATGGTCTGTGACTCTTCAAGACAAGTGATTTCTTCTTCATCAAGACTTTTCAAAATTGCAGCACAAGCATTTTCCAGACGGCGGGTATATTCCATTCCCATAACTTTTGGGTCATTTGTAATGGCTCTTGTATCAGGCGTGCTTGCAATAATGCATTCCACAGCCCCTTTGCCATCCATCCTGTAAAGGCTGCACTCTTGTGATGCGTTTATTTTTTCTAACATGTTCTAAATCTCCCTTGGCCTCTTTTGCCGACCCTTTGGTATGGCGCGAAACACAAAAAAGCTGATTTGTGCGCATAAAAAAGCCCCGGTGCAAATCATTGCGCCAAAGCATATTTTATTCTCCAACCAAATTGTATTTTTACGGTACATTTACCGCAAACTTAGCACTTTTAATCCAATGCTTAATAGATGTCAAGGAAACAAGAAAAAG
>JAKSAU010000128.1 GCA_022361535.1 Desulfobacterales bacterium | reverse complement strand
CCAAGGGCAGGGCAGGTGTGCAGCCCCAGGTGGGGCTCTCGTACTCTTCATCAGGGGGTGACGGCCTGGTGGGTATTGGCTGGTCTCTCTCCACAGGACTTGGCGTTATATCGAGAACCACCAGGCACGGGCAGCTCTATTATGATCACCGGGATACCTTTACCTTCAATGGCAAACGCCTTATTAAGGTAAGGGGCCCTGCCGGTTCTGAAAACGGGGTCTACCGCATGGAGATCGAGTCTGGCTTTTCACGGCTGGAACTGACCAATGCCGAGAATGGCGGTGTCTGGAGGGTCTATGACAAGGCAGGTACGGTCACCGCCTTTGGTACTGACCTGAACCATCGAATCTATGACCCTGGTGATGCAACCAAAACCTATATCTGGAACTTCAGCCGTTCTGTTGACCTCAACGGAAACTACATGGAAGCTGTCTATGACGATTCAGAATATGAAGATAAACATATACTCTATCTCAGCGAGATTCGTTATACCGGTAATGAGAATGCCGGGTTGCAGCCAAAGCAGTATGTACGCTTTACCTATACAAAGCGCAGTGACAGCTATGTGTCCAAGGCCCCGGGATTTCCCATGGTTATGGACAGGCTTTTGGATGAGATAAAGGCTGGCTGGGATGGTGGTGAGCTCTGGTCTTATAAAATGGTATACAATGTATCAGAGGACTCTAACCGCCCCTTGCTGAAGACCATTGATACAACCCGTGACTCAACTGCCCCGGAGTTCTTTTATAAGGCGGCTCACCACAGCTTTATCTGGGCTGTGATTCCTAACTTCAGATCAGGTGATACTGAGATCAGCCCTGATGCCACCAAGTACTTTGAGGGAGACTTTAACGGCGACGGCATCAGCGACATGGTCTTTTTTAATCCCCGGACCGGCGACTGGCGGGCAGCAGAGGCCACCAGGACAGGGGGCTACCTTGATAAATACTATGGCAACCGGTTCAGGGGGTACGATACCCCTGAGGAGATCCAGTGGTTTAAGGGCAATGTGACCGGTGATTACAATGGAGATGGCCGGTCTGATATAGCCTTTTATCTTCCGGCAACAAAAGAGTTCTGGGTGGCAGAGCATACCGGCAAGATCTTTACCTTCAAGAGCTATGGAAAGCTGATTCTTGACATCGATATCTTT
>JAKSAU010000590.1 GCA_022361535.1 Desulfobacterales bacterium | reverse complement strand
GGCTCAAAACTATAAAATAGATCAGGACCGGGCCATTGCTCAGATCAGGACCGCCATAGACAACGGTGTCAACTATTTGGATACTGCCTGGCCTTATCATGCAGGGGAGAGCGAACCCCTTGTAGGAAAGGCTCTGGAGGACGGATACCGGGAAAAAGTAAAGGTTGCCACCAAACTGCCCTCCTGGATGGTAGAATCCAGAGAACAGATGGATGAGTTCTTGGACCTCCAATTAGATCGCCTGAATGTTGATGCAATCGATTATTACCTGATCCATAATCTGGCCGGTCCCATCTGGGACAAACTCAAAGCTTTGGATGTCCTCGACTTCATAGACAAAGCAAAAGCCGAAGGCAAAATCATCAACGCGGGTTTTTCTTTTCATGGACGTATTGATGCCTTTAAAACCATTGTTGATGATTATCCCTGGGAAATTTGCCAAATCCAGTACAATTACCTTGACGAGTTCCACCAGGCCGGTACTGAAGGGCTGGAGTATGCCGCTTCAAAAGACTTAGGAATTATTATCATGGAACCCTTGCGAGGCGGCAACTTAGGTATTCCGGAACCTCCTCCTGATGTGACTACAATCTGGAATAAATCTCAAACAAAACGAACACCGGTGGAATGGGCCCTGCGGTGGATCTGGGACCGGCCCGAGGTTACGGTCATTCTATCCGGTATGAACGAGGAAGACCATATCAAAGAGAATTTAAAAATTGCAGCACAGGCCAAACCCAACACGCTTACCGCTGAAGAGTTGGCACTTGTAAAGGACGCGGCAGACACATACAAACGATTGATGAAAGTCGGCTGTACCGGTTGTGAATATTGTAAACCCTGCCCTGAAAATGTGAATATTTCAGCCGGATTTGAAGTACTCAACAAACTACATCTATTTAAGAACGACCAGGAAGCCAAGTTCATGTATGCCATCCGATGCGGCGGCATTTTTTCAAGCACAGGAAATCCGGGATATGCATCACAATGTATTCAATGCGGGGAATGTATAGATAAATGTCCGCAGAATATCCCAATCCCGGATGCACTGGAATGGGTGGTTGAAGAACTTGAAGACGAGCTGACACCCCAACGCCTGGCCCAGGGCAAAAAAATGTTGAATATGGAATAGTACGGTTTTAGAAATACTCTAAAAAAGAGATTAACCTTGACTCAGATCAATGTTTTATTTAAATAAGCGTTCTATTATTTATTAATAATAAAATGACTTAGCAGGAGAAAAAACCGTGCTCCGTATCTTCAGTGAAGAATTGATGGACCCCAAAAACTTTGTGGTCACTCTGGAACTTGTGCCTGGGCGGGAATCATTCGGTCGCACAACAGACTCCCTTGTAGGTATTGCTAAAGACGCCTTTGCCGACGGCAGGATATCTGCCGTTTCCATTACAGATAATCCGGGAGGGAATCCTTCTCTATCCCCGGATGTACTGGGATATGAAATATTCAAATATGGGCTGGACGTCATTGTCCATTTTACCTGCCGGGATATGAACCGGGTAGGAATGGAAAGCCGTGCCCTGCAGCTTGCCCGAATGGGCATGAAAAACCTGCTCTGCCTGACTGGAGATTACAGTGGAAAAGGCTTTGAAGGCAGGGGCGCCCCTGTATTTGACCTGGATTCTGTACTGCTCAGCCGGATGATAAAAGGACTTACTCACCGGCTTCTGGCTTCGGGTGATCCAGAGCCCTTTTTCCAGGGTTGCGGGGTTTCCCCCTTTAAAACACGGGAATCCGAGTGCCTGGCCCAGTACAAAAAGCTGGACAAAAAAATTGAAGCCGGGGCAGGATTTGTCATTACCCAGCTAGGGTATGATATTAACAAGTTCAATGAATTGATACGGTATCACAACGAAAAGAACCGTCACATTCCGGTCATGGCATCAGTCTACTTGCTCAGCCCGGGTGCCGCCAGGGCCATGAACAAAGGCCGGGTACCAGGAGCATTTGTTTCCGATGCCCTGCTCCAGCAGGTCTTATCTGAATGGAAAGATCCAAAAGAAGGTATGAAAGCTGCCATTGAACGAGCAGCCAGGCTGGGTGTTGTTCTAAAAGGATTTGGTTACAGGGGCATACACATTGGCGGCGTCCATAAAAGCTTTGATACGGTGGGTGCCATCCTCAACCGTATGGAAGAAATCGAAGATGACTGGCCAAAATACCTAAGCGACTTTTCCGACAGGGAGAAAAACGCTTATTATTGGTATGACCTGGTCAACCAGGAGTCTGACGATGCTGAATCAAAGCCGGGGATCAAAGAACGAATAATAGATCATTATCCTTACAGCATGCTCAGTTTTGCCCACAATATTTTCTTTGACAAACAAAATATACTGGCACCAGCATACCGGAAATTCGCTAAATTCCTGGATGACACGGATAAAACATGGATTCTGAAACGCTGCCTTGAAGACCCCATGAAGGTCAATCTTCTGTCCTGTCAGAGCTGCGGTGACTGCGGTATCCAGCATGCTGCATTCCTATGCCCGGAATCAGGATGTCCCAAACATACACGAAACGGTCCCTGCGGCGGCAGCCGTGACGGTTTTTGCGAAGTCTACCCTGACAAACGGTGTATCTGGGTCAGGGCTTACGACCGCCTGTTATATGCAGGAAAGCTGGATACCTTTTTGGAAGACAAGGTCCCACCCCGAAACTGGGAATTAAACAAGACCTCTTCCTGGGTCAATTTCCATCTGGACCGGGATCACCAAAAATAAACCTTATCATTTCTCTACATGCCACTCTCTAATATCCTCACCGTTTTTTAACGGTGAGGATGGGGATGATGGCTGGAATGTATGACTAATAAGAGTTTCCGTTATCTGGGCTTTTTAATCTGCTTTTCCCGGAAGAAAAACACATAACAAAAACCCGAGAACAGTTACAGTTGCTACTACGGCAAATGCAGCCCAGACCCCTTCCAAAACAGCATTCTTAAGT
>JAKSAU010000829.1 GCA_022361535.1 Desulfobacterales bacterium | reverse complement strand
TTATTCTGAACCTTTTTAAGGCTTTTAACTTTAAAAGTATAGTCAAGTGTCGTGTCATGCCTGCCCTGGCAGCCTCCCGAGTACTCGGGATTCTTTTGATTTTTGACCACGTTAAAAAATCGTTTATCCGGCAGCTGCCGGACTATGCGCAGATTTTTTGTCTTGTCAAAAACCAAAATAACTTCAACTTAACTGCCATTTCAGACATGACACGGCACTAGCTTGATTTGTTTATTTCGTTGACGGCATTATTCGTTCCTCTTAATGGTATTCCGGGGTATTTTAATAGTAAAAAGCAAAGCAATGAAAAGTACATTAATAGATAACAACTACGATGAAAATGAAGATTTACAGCTAAGAGTGGCTGCAGTTGGGGGTAACAAAAATGCACTGGAAAAGATAATTGATAAACACTATTCCTTTATTTACAATGTCGCCTGGAAAATGACCCTGGACCCATCAGATGCAGAGGATGTAGCACAGGATATAATCATAAAAATTATCACCAATCTTTCCTCGTTCAAAGGCCAAAGTTCATTTAGAACCTGGCTATACAGGCTGGTGGTAAATCATATCCTAAACATGAAAAAAAGACATTGCGAATTTCTGGTGGGTACATTCAGGGAATATGGAGAAATATTAGACCATATGCCTAATGCTGATTTTCCGAAGGAAATAAATTCAAATCCGGAAAAAGAAATGATACTTAAAGAAATCAAATATAGCTGTACTGCCGGGATGTTACTGTGTTTAAGCCGTGAGCAAAGACTCTTGTATATCCTGGGGGCTATATTTGAAATCAATCATACTCTTGGAGCAGAAATCATGAATCTGTCTAAAGACAATTATCGTCAAAAATTAAGTAAGGCAAGAAAAGAGTTATCGCAATTCATGAATGAGAAGTGTAGCCTGATTAAGAAAACAAATTCATGTAAATGTCACAAAAAGGCCAGGGCATTTATTAAGCAAGGTATTGTAGATCCTGATAAACTGGTTTACAATACAGATTATGTAAATAAAATACTTGCATTACTTTCTGCAAAACAAGATTCCATGGAAATGGTATTGGAAGAAAAGACCAAACATCTATATCAGGATTCACCTTTTCAGGAAAGACAGGAATTAAGGGAGAAAATCCTTCAGGTCATTAGCTCTCAGAATTTTAGACAGTCATTTGACTTCAGTTAAAACCTATATTTTTAAAACTTGCCTGGTAACTGACTTAAGTTTTGAGCTAAGTTTTACAAGGTATATTCCTCTGGGCAGGGTAGTAATTTCTATTTACACAAATTATGAGTTAGTGCTTTATTTTTTTGACCGAAGTCCGAAGATAATAACATCGATTTTTTCTTCCCTGTCTGACAGGCAGCGTCTCCCGTCTTCCAACTCCCGTCTTCTGTCTTCCGTCTTCCATCTCCCGTCTTCCAACTTCCGTCTTCTGTCTTCCGTCTTCCGTCTTCCATCTTCCGTCTCCCGTCTTCCGACTCCCGACTTCCATCTTCCGTCAAATTATAGTTTATTATTTGAATTTCCTGTCTGCCGAAGAGGCAGGCATCCAATCTTAAATAGATGTATTTCCATTGCATAATGGTTTAGTTTATCCAACCTACTGTTTTCCTCCATTCATTATATTTCCGATTTCTTTCTTTA
>JAKSAU010001267.1 GCA_022361535.1 Desulfobacterales bacterium | reverse complement strand
GGCATCAGTGGGTAAGCCTGAAGCACTTAATCCGGTAATGGCAGCGTTGCAGCCTGGTACAGGCACAACAGGTATGTTCTTTTCTCCAGCTTGTTTTACCAACCGATATCCCGGATCTGAGATTAAAGGGGTGCCTGCATCGGAAATTAAGGCAATGCTTTCTCCTGTGGTAAGCCGTTCGACGAGCTCTTTTGCCCGCTGGTTTTCATTGTGCTCATGGCAGGCGGTCATGGGGGTCGTGATACCATAATGGGTCAGCAGCTTACGTGAATGGCGGGTATCTTCAGCAGCAATAATATCCACCTCTTTTAAGACCCTTACTGCCCTGAATGTAATATCTTCAAGGTTACCCATGGGGGTCGCTACTATGAAAAGGGTGCCTGTCATGTCAGGCTCCTGAGAAGGCATTTTTTATCAAGGTGATTTCAGGTGGAAAAGATGTATCCTCATTATAGATAAGTTCCACCACATCAAATCGAACCCGTTGGTTGACGACTTTCATCTTTTTCAAATAGTAGGTGGCGCCCATAATGATTTTTTTTTGCTTGGCTGAAGAAACAGCTTCTCTTGGAAGCCCTTTTTTTACCCCTGTCCTTGCCTTTACTTCTAAAAAGCAGAGAGTGTCTTTATCATGGGCAATAATATCGATTTCAAAGTTTCGGGTGGCATAGTTGGTTTCTACAATGGCAAAGCCTTTGGATCTTAAAAATTTGTGGGCATCAGCCTCACCTTTTCGACCCAATCGCTTGCCAAAGAAACTCATACCCCTTTAACTCCCCTAAAGCTTTGTCGGTGAACCGGGCAGGGGCCGTTAGCGAGAATCGCTTCTTTATGTGCCTTAGTAGGATAACCTTTATGACGGTCAAATCCGTATTCGGGATATTGAACCGCAAGCTCCTTCATAATCCGGTCTCTGGTAACTTTGGCAAGTATCGAGGCAGAAGCAATGGAGAGGCTTTTTGAATCTCCTTTGACAATGGCTTCCTGATCCAGGGGACTGTCGATTGTGAATTTGCCGTCAATAAGCAGGTAATCAGGCTTAGGAGAAAGGGCTTCAACAGCTCTTTTCATGGAAAGCAAGGCGGCTTGAAGAATATTGATTCTGTCAATTTCTTTATGATCAGCTATGCCGACTCCAAATGCCAGTGCATTTTCCTGTATGAAAGGAAAAAGCGCTTCCCGCTTTTTTTCACTCAGCTTTTTTGAGTCAGTAATGTCCTTGCATTCGAAATCTGCAGGCAATACCACGGCTGCAGACACGACAGGGCCGGCAAGGGGTCCCCTGCCGGCCTCGTCAACACCTGCAATCAGCCTGTAGCCGCGGGCTTGGGCATCATGCTCAAAGATCCGCATCGGCACAAGGCTGGCTGTTTTATGCCAAACGTTTTTCTCTGATTCTTGCAGCTTTACCACGCAGGTTTCTCAGATAGTAGAGTTTGGATCTTCTAACACGTCCGCGGGTAACCACTTCAATTTTATCAATAGCAGGGGAGAAAAGTGGGAAAATTCTTTCCACACCAATACCGCCTGAGATTTTTCTTACAGTAAATCTGGCGCTTGACAGACCTTTGGTCTTTTTGATTACTACGCCCTGGAATACCTGGATACGCTCTTTTTCACCTTCTCTAATTTTTACGTGTACTTTCACGGTATCCCCAGAATCGAAATCGGGGATATCAAGGCGCATCTGTTCTCTTTCAAGTTTTTCAATTACGTTTGTCATGTCTAATTCCTTCCCAGTTCGGCTGGTTATCAGCCATTTATAAGTCGGTCTAAATATATGGATGCCGCAGACCGGACAGAGAGATGATTGTATGATCCTGCCCCATTAATGGGTTCTAACATATGGTCACACTGGTCTATTACTTCCTCTGCCAGCCCCCATGCTGTGCCGAACACAAGCAGGTGGGGGGCATTGCCGTTTAATTCTTGTTTCAAAGAGCTGCAACTCAAGGCACCGTTACCGGCTTTAGCACTTGTGGCAACCTTAACTGGCGGTTGCCCTTGCTCCGCTTCAATATCTTTGCAGGCCTCTTCAAAGGTCTTTACTACCCGGATCCGTTCCAGAGCAGATTTGCGAGCCGGGTTTACCTTGCCTCCGGCGCCATCGGTCCAGTGACCCATGATTTGCCCTGCAAGTACTGCCTGGTCATCGTACGGGGTGACTACGTAATACCCCAGAACCCCGAAAGTCCTTGATGCCCTGGCTATATCATGCAGATCCATGTTGGTCAGGGCTGATCCGATGATCGCTCCCTTTTTATTGACCACCGGGTGATGGATCAGGGCTACATAAAGTTTAGCCATCAATCAAATCCTCAAGCTCTGCACACCATTGTTTGAGGACTTTCTTTTCTTCAGCATCAGGCACCTGGGCCTCAAATAGATCAGGCCGTTTTAAAAAGGTTCTTACCAGGGAAGAGTGCTTCCGCCATTGGCGGATATTCTCATGGTTGCCTGATAACAGTACGTCCGGTACTTTCATGTCCTTGTAAGTTTCCGGCCTTGTATACTGTGCATGCTCAAGCCGCTGGTCAATGAATGAGTCTGACTGAGATGATTCAGTACTGCCCAAAACGCCTGGGATCATTCGTGCCACTGCATCAATAATTGCCATGGCAGCCACTTCCCCGCCGGTCATCACAAAATCCCCCAAGGAGATCTCTTCATCGATCAGCCGGGAATAAACCCGCTCATCAATTCCTTCGTACCGGCCGCACACAAAAATCAGATCCTGTCCCTGATCTGCCATTTCACAGGCTTTTGCCTGATTGAACCGCAACCCTTGCGGGCTCATGCAAACCACTTTAGCATTCGGACTGGTCTTTTTGACAGACTCAATGGCACCTTCAAGAGGCGCCGGTGTCATGACCATCCCGCTTCCCCCGCCATAGGGCCTGTCATCAACGCTGTTGTGCTTATCCGTGGAAAAATCCCGGATATTAATTGCACACCCATAAATGACTTCCCGGCTGATTGCTCTTGCCATGATGCCGTTTTCAAAGAATGCGTCCAGGAATTCCGGAAACAGTGTCAGTACAGTAAACTTCATCACTCGGTCTAATCCAGAATAAACCCTTCTGGCAGTGTTGTTGTAAGTGTGCCTGCCTCAAGATCCACATCTTGGACAAAGTGAGCATTCATAGGGATCAATACCTCTTCGGGCCCCGCTCCGGTTTTATCGGTAACCACCAGTATGTCATCAGCCCCTGTTGGGAAAAGTCTTTCCACCGTTCCAAGCCGGCCTAACTTATGGTCTGTAACAGTCAATCCGTAAAGATCTTCCCAGTACCAAGTATCTTGTCCCAAGTCCGGTAATTGCGCTTTATCCAAGAGGATCTCTTTTCCTAAAAGATCCTCGGAAGCTTCCCGGGTGGTAACGCCTTTGAGTCCTAAAAGGACACCTTTTTTGCGTTCACTGGCTTTGGCAATGGTGTACTCTTTTAGATCTTCACTGCCTTCGTCCCGGAGCATAACCTTTCGTCCCTTTGCAAACGTATCAAGGGATTCGGCATAGGACCATACTTTCAGGTTTCCTGCCAGGCCATGTACGCCTGTTATTTTGCCGATGATAAGCCAGGTGCCGGATGCCATGAACTTGCTACTCGATAATTTCCAGAACCGTCCGCTTTTTCATCTTTGTGGATGCAGCGCTTAAAATGGTTCTCATAGCCCGGGCAGATCTGCCCTGTTTGCCGATGACTTTTCCCAGGTCCTCTTTTGCCACTTTGAGTTCAAGTACGGAAGTCTGGTCTCCCACAACTTCGGAAACCTGAACTTCTTCAGGATTGTCTACCAATGCCTTTGCAATGTACTCAATCAGCTCTTTCATAAAAACATCTCCTTATCAATGGTAATAGAGGTGTAATGGGATGGCAGCCAAGACCTTTAGCCCCTTAAGCAGAAGCGCCGGTCACACCCTGTTTTTTAAGGATGCTTTTAACAGTCGTGCTCGGTTCTGCACCTTCTCCCAGCCAATATTTGACCCTGTCTTCTTTCAGGGTAACAACAGCGGGATCCTGCATGGGATCATAAGTTCCCAATGCTTCCAGAAATTTGCCGTCTCTAGGTGCTTCAACATCAGCTGCTACGATTCTGTAAAAGGGTTTTTTCTTGGTGCCTTTACGGGTGAGTCTTATTTTTACGGCCATTGTCTTAGTATTCTCCTTAAAACGGCAGCATGCCTTTTAATGAACGCATACCACCTTTATTAAACTTTTTAACCATTTTCATAGACTGGGTATAGCTTTTGAGCAGTTTGTTCACATCCTGGACTGTGGTCCCGGATCCTGCAGCAATCCTTTTTTTCCGTGAACTCTTTATAATGGCGTGTTTGTTACGCTCTTGCGGGGTCATGGAATTGATAATTGCCTCTATTTTAACAAACTCCCGGTCACTGATATTCAAATCCTTGAGCATCTTTTTATTTACCCCGGGCAGCATGCCGATAAGGTCTTTTATGGACCCCATTTTACGGACCGACTGCATCTGGTTTTTAAAGTCCTCAAGGGTAAATGCATTCTTACGCAGTTTTTGTTCAAGGGCTTTCGCCTCTTTCTGGTCAACCGCTTCCACAGCCTTTTCTATAAAGGAGAGGGTATCTCCCATGCCGAGGATCCTTGAGGCCATCCTATCCGGATGGAACGCTTCAAGGGCGGTTGTCTTTTCGCCCACACCAATGAACTTGAGAGGTTTACCAGTAACGGCTTTGATGGAGAGGGCGGCCCCACCGCGGGCATCACCATCCATCTTGGTCAGTACAAAACCGTTAATGTCCAGCCGTTTGTCAAACTCTCCGGCTATATTGACCGCATCCTGACCGGTCATGGCATCAGCCACCAGGAGGATTTCTGATGGATTTATGCCTTTTTTAATCCCTTCAAGTTCAGCCATTAATTCATCATCCAGGTGCAACCGGCCGGCCGTGTCAAGTAACAGGGTGTCGCATCCTTGTTCCCTTGCAGCCAATTGCGCGTCCTGGCAAATCTTTAACGGCTTCATCTCCGTAGTGGAGGCAAAAACCGGCACATCCATTTGTTTTCCCAGCTTTGTCAACTGGTCAATGGCGGCCGGACGGTAGACATCCACAGGCACAAGAAAAGGCTTTCTGCCCTGCTTGCGCAAATAACGGGCCAGTTTGCCCGCCGTAGTTGTCTTACCAGAGCCCTGCAGCCCCACCAACATGATTGAACTTGCGCCGGTTTTGGCAAAGTTCAAATCCTGGTGGGAAGACCCCATCATTTTTGTAAACTCTTCGTTTACAATTTTAATGACCTGCTGACCGGGCGTCAGGCTTTGCATGACTTCCTGGCCAAGGGCTCGGGTCTTTATATCTGAAATGACATTTTTTGCAACCTTATAATTGACATCAGCCTCAAGAAGTGCCATCCTGACTTGCTTCAAACCGTCTTCGATGTTCTTCTCGTTAAGGGTGCCGTGACCTTTTAATTTCTTAAAGACTGAATCCAGTCTGTCGCTCAGATTTTCAAACATAAATAGATCACCTTCCAATATCAAATCAAATCATTGAAATTAAACTATAATCCGTGTAATGTCAAGAAAATTATAAAAAATCAGCAGGTGTGTATCATGCAGAATATATTGGATTTTACCCGGGAAGAATTGGGTGAATGGTTAGAAAATAAAGGAATCAGGTCATTTCGGGCCAATCAGATTTTCAAGTGGCTCTACTTGAAGCTGGCCCAGGATTTTGATGAGATGACCGATTTGGGTAAGGTGCTGCGGGCCACCATGGCCGAGAATTTCAGTATCGGTTCCCTCACATTAGAAAATAAGGAAGTTTCAACTGATAAAACAGAGAAGTTTTTATATCGGCTTGAGGACGGGGAATATGTTGAAACTGTTCTTATCCCGGAGAAAGACCATTTTACTTTATGTGTATCTTCTCAGGTTGGATGTGCCATGGACTGCAAGTTTTGTCTGACTGCAAAAAACGGTATCAAAAGGAACCTGACAATGGGGGAGATCGTAGGCCAGGTCAGGGATGCAAGACGTTAT
>JAKSAU010000419.1 GCA_022361535.1 Desulfobacterales bacterium | reverse complement strand
CCCCGCCCGGCCTGGGAAAGCCTGGCCGTCGTCGTGGAATCAAAGGCTGAGCAGCGCGCGCTGCTCATCGACGAACTGCTGGGAAAAGATGAATATGTCATTAAAAGCCTGGGCGGAAATCTGGACGGAACCAGGGGGTTTGCCGGCGGCGCCATTCTCGGCGACGGCCAGGTCGGCCTGATCCTGGATATCCACGCGATCTTCGATATGGTATCTCCCAAAAAATAGAAAGGAAATTTCATGTCTGAAAAAAGACTGTTGGTCGTAGATGATGAAAAGGTGATACTCCATCTGTTTGAAAAGGCGTTTTCAAAAATCGGCTATGACGTGTGTACCGCAACCAGCGGAGAGGCCGCCCTGGAAGTGGTCCGGAAACAGAAGATCCATGTCATGTTCCTGGATCTGAACATGCCGGAGATGGACGGGCTGGAACTCTGCCGCCGTATAAAAAAGCAGTTGCCCATGTCCGTCATCTATGCCATGACCGGCTACGCCTCCCTCTTTGACCTGGCTGCCTGCCGGGATGCCGGGTTTGACGATTATTTCAAGAAACCGGTCAACCTGGATCTTTTGAAAGATGCGGCCCGGCAGGGATTTGAAAGAATCGAGCGATGGAAAAAGACCTGACCCCGGTCCTGGATTTTCTCCGTCAAACCCACGGGCTGAATATCCTGCCCGGAAGATACAAAACCCTTGAACGGAAAATCACCCGCCAGATGGTGCGGTGCGAGGTTGACGATCCCCATTTGTTTGTGGCTCTGCTCCAGAAAAGGGATCAGATGCTCCAGCGCTTCCTGGACGATCTCACCGTCAACGTCAGCCGGTTTTTCAGAAACCCGCTGACCTTTGCCTTTCTGGGACAACACCTCCTGCCCCGGATGATCGCGGAGAAGAATCAGTCCGAAAAACCCGGTCTCAGAATCTGGTCCGCAGGCTGTGCCAGCGGCGAAGAGCCCTATTCCCTTGCCATTCTGGTGCATGAAGTCCTGGGAAAATCCGATGCGCATCCGGATGTGGAGATTTTCGCCACCGACATGAGCCGCGGCGTACTGGACAGGGCCAGGGCAGGGGTATACAGTCCGGATCAACTAAAAGACATTCCCTATGGTCTGGTCACCAAGTATTTCCACCAATCGGACGAAGTGTTCACCCTGGATCCGGCCATAAAAAAGATGGTACGATTCTCCCATTATGATATGATGGATGCCAAAACTTATGTTCCCCCGGAAAGCGTTTTCGGAGATTTTGACCTCGTATCGTGCCGGAACCTGATCATCTATTTTCAACCGAATCGCCGGGAAATCATATTTGACAAGCTTTTTCGAGCCCTGTCACCAGGAGGGTACCTGGTGCTGGGCAGGGCAGAACGGCTGCCGTCCAGGCT
>JAKSAU010000261.1 GCA_022361535.1 Desulfobacterales bacterium | reverse complement strand
TTCCGACCTCATTGCCGAACGGACCGGAGCCACCCCGGGCACCATGGGCGGTTTTTTCACCATTAATCCCAAGGTGGATGATATCCCGGACCGCTTTTCCATTGAAAAGGACGGGGTAAAACTGCTGGTCATGGGAACGGTCCAGCAGGGCGGCTCCGGCTGCATCTGTCCGGAAAGCACCATCCTCAAGGCCCTCATGAACCACCTGGTCCTGGGACGAAACGAAGTGGTGGTCATGGATATGGAAGCGGGTGTGGAGCATTTGGGCCGCGCGACCTCCGGCTCGGTGGATGCCCTGGTGGTGGTGGTCAACCCGGGCGCCCGGAGCCGTTTGGCGGCGGACAAGATCCGGAAACTGGGCCAGGATATCGGCATCCGGAATATTGTGATCCTGGGGAACCGGGTCCGGTCCGAGGAGGACAAGGCCCTGATCCGGGAGAGCATGTCCGACTATGAGATCCTGGGATTCCTCCCGGAAATGGATGAAATTGTCCGGTCCGACCGGGACGGCAGCCGCCCCTTTGACAACCCGGACGAGATCCCGGAACCGGTCCGGGAGATCACCGAAAAACTGATGGCGCTGGACAGTTAAAACGCCTTAAGAACCACGAAGGGCACGAAGCAGACATTCTTTTCGGTCCTCCGTGGTTTTTCGTTTTTTAAATCTCACAAAGACCCGCCCGGTCAGCCTCCCCTGTGAAATCCGCCGGAATTCCCTTTCCGGATCAGCCTGCTGTCAGAGCGGCAATGGCCGTATCCAGCATCCGGTTTGAATACCCCCATTCGTTGTCAAACCAGGCCTGGATCTTAACCAGGTGACGGCCCGATACCCGGGTCTGGGGCAGATCGATGATGGCGGATCTGGGATCGTGGTTAAAATCACAGGAGACCAGCTGCTCGTCGCTGGTCCCCAGAATCCCTGCCAGGGATTCCCTGGACGCCTCGACCAGCATGGCATTCACCCGGTCGGCATCCGTGGCTGCCTTCACGTTCAGGGTGATATCCATTATGGACACGTTGGTGGTGGGCACCCGGATCGCCAGGGTTTCGAATTTCCCGGCCATGTGGGGCAGGATCCGTTCGATGCCTTTGGCCAGGGAGGTGGAGACCGGGATAATGGACTGAAGGGCGGACCGGGTTTTCCGCAGG
>JAKSAU010001129.1 GCA_022361535.1 Desulfobacterales bacterium | reverse complement strand
TTGCCGCACCGGAGTACAGCATCCAGTTAGTGCGTCACTCAGGCAAAGGGGCAGAACACGATAATCACCTGGTAAAAGTACCTGTATACTAAATGGGCCTGGGAAACGCCGCCAATCAAAACAATAGGCTTCCGGCATATGGTCCATGCTCTTTTCGGTAGTCAAACTACAATGCAAAATGAAGAAGAGCCCTTTCAGATCCGCCATATGATCCCAGTTAGGCGACAAGCTGGCGCCCCAGCCCAAGATTAAGATCCGAAGAAGCGTTTCATATTGAATGCCTCCTTGTTTTTCAGCATAAAATACATGGCCCGTCCCAACTTATGGGTGAAAATACCAAGGGCTTTGCCTTTGTTGCTTTTTTTTGTCAGCCTTGCGACATAGTTTTTAGCCTCATCCGAGGATCTGAGGAAGAGAATGACAGCTTCGCTAATCGCCCACTTGAGATGATGGTTCCCGATTTTTTTATTGCCTTTTCCGGCCTTTTTACCGTCCGACTCTTTTTCCGGGCGGATCAATCGTGCATAGGATGAAAATTGTTGAACTGTAGGGAACCTGTTAATATTATCGATTTCATAGAGGATCACCATGCCGAGAATTGCTCCGACTCCTGGTATCGACCTCAATAAATATAGCGTTCTGTGGTCATGCTGCCTGGCAGTTTTTTCAATATACCATTCGAGTTTGGATAATACGTTGTTGAGGTGATTTATCATCTCCAGATCAACCTCAACCGTCTTTCGGACCGACGGGTCTTGAAATCTTTCGATCACCCCGTCATGGTTGTATTTGTGAGAGATTTTTTCCCAAAGGGTTCCAGGTTATACTGGGTATTAGTGTTTTGTATATGAGCCACAAGCTGCCCGCACTGCCTTGAAAGGTACATCCGTCGTCGCAATAGGTCCCTTGTGGCTCTTTTTTCAGCAGGGTAAGGATATGCAAGCGGGAAATTACCACCCCTGATCAAGGCGGCTATCTTATATGAACCAATTTTGTCATTCTTTGTTTTACCACCATGGATAGCCTTCATATACAGTGCGTGGCCCAGGACGAAAGGAATATGGTGTTCGGTGCAAAAATCCGCGATCCAATACCAAGAGAACATACACTCAACACAGATAACGATATCTTCAAGATAGGGGAAAATAATATCAAAGAGTAGTTCGGGATCGGTGTTAATATTTTGGTGCACTCTGGTTTTACCTTTTTGGTCGATGATGCAAACGTACATTTTTCTTGCGTGAAGATCGATACCACAATAGAATTTGTGCTGTTGATTGTAAAATCTCATGGTTGCCTCCTTTTTTCGTTAGTAGGTTATTGGTAGGGGTATCAACAGCTTACAATGCTGAAACAACAATTGCAGAATCGATTAAATCTGTAATTAATCAAACTTATAGTAACTGGGAACTAATTGTGGTAGACGA
>JAKSAU010000173.1 GCA_022361535.1 Desulfobacterales bacterium | reverse complement strand
TAGAGGTTGCAGTCCACACCGCCTGCCAGAACAAAATCCAGATCCTTTGTTTTCAAATGACGGATACTGTTTCTGATGGCAATGGTGGAAGAAGCGCATGACGCATCCAATACGTAGTTGGCACCGTTCAAACCGAAGAAATTGGCGATCCGGCCGGATATAATATTGGACAAAAGCCCTGGTGTTGTATCTTCATTATTTTCAGGGACATTATCCCTGATGGTCTGCACCATGGCTTTGGCAACATTGTCTGCGATTTCTTTATCAAGGCCGTCACAATTTGCAATGGCCTGTCCGATATAATTTTTGCGCACCCGGATGATATTCTTGCTCTGGCGTTCCCCGGAAATGGTTCCAAGGATAACACCCGTACGTACAGAGGCACCGTCCAGATCCAGCAGGCCGGAAGATTCCAAAGCCTCACTGGCTGCTTCAAGACCGAAAATCTGGCCCCGTTCAATGGAGTCTACCATTTTGGGCGGCATACGGTATTTCAGGTTATTGAATTTAAAATCTTTGACCAGGCCGGCTTTGAGCTTTGGTAAATGGAAAAAAGAGTCCTTGCCCTGAGCAGCATAGATATCATTGTCAAACCGGTCTGATGGAATTTCACTGAGCTGCTTTTCACCGGAGCACAGTTTTTCCCAAAACTCTTCGGTATTTTTAGCACCCGGTAAAAACACGCCCATTCCGGCGACCACAATACGGTCATCGTTAAAATCATAGACCGTGTCAGAAAAAATCTGCCGCTTTAAGGGAACATACCTGTCGGTCATCTCCTCGACAACAGCATGATAGTTGATCCCGCCAAACCCGTAAGACGAGATTCCGGCTTTACGTGTACCGCCGTTTTCAGGTTCCCAGGACTGGGCATCTTTCACAATAAACAGTGTGGATTCGCTCAAATCATGTGTGCCGGACAGTTTTTCAAACTTCCCGTTTGGTGGCAGCATCCCCTTGTTAACGGCAAGAAGCGCTTTCAACATGCCTGCAGCACCGGCACATCCCAAAAGATGGCCAATCTGGGATTTTATGGAAGAAATACCAGCATTGGATTTGCTGTACATGGAATTAAGGGTGCCCAATTC
>JAKSAU010000840.1 GCA_022361535.1 Desulfobacterales bacterium | reverse complement strand
GGTTAATCCATTAAGGTCTGACACTTCTACAGCCACAGAAAAATCCCCCGGCGTTTCAAGAGGGTCCGACGGGATTTCACAGACAGCGGTTAAATCGGTTTTAGGCTATTCTGATACAGTTTTAGAATTTGATTCACTATGCCTCCGTGATTAAACTCATTTAATTGTCATTGAGATATCAAGATCTTTAGTTGCATTCATCACCCATATGGGTGGTTTTGATTGAAAAACTGCATTTTTGAAAACTCTGTCTTATTGATTCTCTAAAATCACCCTTTCATATCACCCGGAAGGGTGATGTTCTTATAAACGATTTTGTCATAATCGAGGAAAAACATTAAAGCGGGACAACTATATATTCTGCAGGGGCTATTAAATGAAGTATTCGATTAACCCTATATCAGACCAGGAAGCGAATGCGGTTTTGGATATTTTCAACTACTATGTTGAAAATTCTTTTGCGGCGTACCCTGATAAAAGACTTCCACGCAATTCATTTGATGCACTGCTTGGACTTGCCAGTGGCTTACCGACTGGAACGATTAAAGACCTAAACGGCAGGGTTGCAGGTTTTGGAATGCTGCGGCCCTATAGCCCGCTTCCGACCTTTTCAAAGACTGCCGAGGTAACCTATTTCCTGCATCCGGACTACACAGGGAAAGGATTGGGAAACGCCTTGCTTACTTACCTTGAAAACAAGGCCAAAGAAAAGGGGGTTCGAACTATTTTGGCGAACATCTCATCACTGAATCGGTTGAGCATCGATTTTCACCTTAAAAACGGATTTTCAGAATGTGGCAGATTTTTGAAGATCGGTGAAAAAAAAGAACAACCCTTTGATATTGTCTGGATGCAGAAAATGATTTGATATTGTTGGCCGCCACTTTGAAAGACACCGGCTTGATAGACTGAGCCTTGCAGGTATACATTCTATCTAACTGTGGCTTCTAACTAAAAGGAGAGTCATCAAAATGGATATACTAAAGAAGATGGACAAAAAAGACGTTAAGGAGCTTTTTTCCAAAAATTGGCTGACGCACGATGCCATGTGGTATGGCAGTTGTGTTCATGAACTGGGCGCGGAAAAAGCCAACCAGCTTAATAAAGGGGCAGCGCGTCTTATGGCTGGAGTTGAAATCAAACGCATTCTAAAACTTATGGACAAACCAAAGGGCTACGAGGTCAAACGTTTTGACGAGGTGGTAGAGATAATCGATACGGCATTTGGCTTGGTTCAGACAGAGTTCATGAAGTTTGATTTCAGTTTTCCGGAAAAGAACGTGCTCCGCGGTCAGCACAATGACTGTTTCGCATACAATGGAGTGAAACAGTTTGGGCTAGTGGATACCTATGATTGCGGGATTGTCGAAAGAGTCAAAGGCTGGCTGGATGGAGTCGGTGTCAAGTATACGTCTACAGAGTTTACAGGATGCCTGATGCACCAGTCCGGAGAATGTATAATCGAATTCTTTTTTAAATTGGATTAACCGATTTCAAGTTCACTTGTATGGGTGGCGTTCATACTCAAAAAGGTTATTAATTTAAAAAAAATTCCAAGGTAAAAGGAAAAAACAGCAAATTCATGGATAGAAGTGTGTTCGCATTTGCTATTTTTTGACTATTTGCTGGCCCTAATAAATATGGTATTAAAAACGCATCCAAAGGTCCGGGAAAGATGCTGATATTCCAAAGAAAATATTCGATTAAACCATTTGATTGGGTTTTAAGATTTCATCTTTAATAGGGAAAGTAATTTTTTTTCGGAAGGAAGAATTAAATGATTGAGCTTGCATTAAAAGGCAGCAAAAAATACTGGATTTGGATCATTGGGCTTTTGTCGGTGATCGCAGTCGGTGGGGTGTTCTACTATGATCAACTAAAATTAGGGCTGATGGTCACAGGGCAGAGCAGGGACGTTTCCTGGGGCTTTTACACGGCCCAAATGACATTTTTCGTAGGTGTTGCTGCAGGAGGGGTAATGCTGATCCTTCCGTATTACCTTCATGACTATAAAAAATTTGCCCGGATCACTATTTTGGGAGAATTTCTTGCTGTGGCATCAATTATCATGTGCCTGCTATTTGTTGTGGTGCACCTGGGACAGCCAATGCGGATTTTGAACGTTTTTTTATATCCCACACCCGGTTCAATGCTCTTTTGGGACGCAAACGTGCTGTCAGGTTATCTTATCCTGAACATCGTCATCGGATGGAAGGTCCTGGAAGCAGAGTACAACGGCACAAAACCGCCTGCCTGGGTCAAACCCCTGATCTATATTTCAATTCCCATGGCCTTTTCCATCCACACGGTCACAGCTTTTCTATACTGCGGTCTTCCAGGGCGTGGGTTTTGGCTGACTGCGATTCTGGCCCCCCGGTTTCTGGCTTCTGCCTTTGCTTCGGGACCTGCATTATTAATTCTGCTCTGTAAAATTATTCAAAAAATAACGAAATTCGACCCGGGAGAGGAAGCGATTCAAACGCTTGCAAAAATAGTAACATATGGACTGATTGCCAATGTGTTTTTCTTTTTGTGTGAAGTGTTTGTGGTTTTTTATTCCGGTATCCCGGGGCATATGGCTCATTTTAAATACCTGTATTTCGGGTTGCATGGCCATAATGCTATGGTACCTTGGATGTGGTCTTCAGTATTCCTGATGCTCACGGCAATCGTGTTACTTGTCATTCCTAAAACCAGAAAAAACGAATTACTGTTGATTTTTTCATGTGTATTTGTGTTCTGCGGTACCTGGATCGATAAAGGGTTAGGAATGATGGCAGGCGGGTTCATACCATCACCATTGCACCATGTCACTGAGTATACACCCAGTATTCATGAATTGGTTATTGCCGCAGGTGTTGCTGCAATCGGTCTGCTGGTTCTGACCGTGTTGTATACAATCACTATTCGGGTGAAAGAATACAGTGAGTTAGGACTTAACTGAGTCAACGGTCATATTGTTCCGGACGCTAAAATCGGCGGTCCAGAACAACCCTGGCATATATTGCAGGTAAGGTCATATGTGCCGCGATTGGTAGCTTTTAAGAAACTGGATATGAAAAAATGTCCCTGAATGATAACCATCGCTAAGAGAATAATACCATGAGTTGCTACTTCGTTGCTTTGATTGATATTCACGATCCACAAAGGTATGAGCAATATTTGGCAGGTTACGATGACGTCTTCAATAAGTTTAGAGGCCAAGTTATTGCTGTCGAGGATAATCCAGCTGTTTTAGAAGGAACTTGGCCTGCCGGAAGAACAGTTATAATAAAGTTTCCAAATGAGCATGAACTTCAAAGATGGTATGAGTCAGAGGCGTATCAAGTGCTTGCCAAACATAGAAAAGAGGCTTCTGTCTCATCAATAGCAATTATTCCAGGACGTGATAGTTAATCCTTATGCTTTCTAATACCCACTTCCTTTTGAACCGCAAAAAAGCTAAGCGCATTTCTCACGACCTTGGTATGGCCGGTGCTGCGTAAATTGAATTTCAAGAGCTATTTGAAAAGACGAAGTATAAGCAGTTGCTTAAAATGAACTGCAAGTTCATTAAAAGGGTGCTCTTCCTTATGATGCGTTGTTACATTTGACTTACAAATATGTTCGTAATCCTGGCTAACCCCTAAAAGGAAATCGAAATGAAAAAAAGAATTTTAGTTGTTGGCGCTACCGGCCTTTTAGGGAAACCTGTTGCATTTCATTTAGAAAAGAGCGGTTTTAAAGTTCGGCTCATGGTGCGTAACACAAATATTGCAGCAAAAGCATTCGGGAGTAAATTTGAAATTGTGGCAGGTAATATTCGTGATGTTAAAAGCATTGAAAAAGCACTTTCTGGGTGTTTTGGCGTTCATATTAATCTGTCAGGAGACTCAGAACAACTAGGCGTAGAAAATATAACTTCAGTTGCTTCTAACTTTAAATTACAGCGTATCACATATATTTCGGGAACATCGGTTGCTGAAGAAAACATATGGGTTCCTTTAATAAAGCGTAAATTTTTTGCCGAAAAAGCCATACGTAAAAGCGGCGTACCTTATTGTATTTTTTGTCCTACCTGGTTCATGGAGGTTTTACCCAAATACATACGCGGAAACCAAGCCGTCGTATTTGGAAAACAACCGAATCTTTACCATTTCATTGCCGCTGATGATTATGCCAGGATGGTAGCCGCTTCTTATAAGCTTGAAGACGCCTTAAATAAAAGAGTTTTTATACACGGTCCTGAAGGCATTCTTTTTAAAGAAGCTGTAAAACGCTATTGTGATACGTTTCACCCCGAGATCAAGAAGGTATCGACAATACCGTATCTGCTTGCCACAATCATTTCATTGATAAGAGACAAAAAAGAAATGAAGGCAATAAGCGATTGGATGGCTGCTTTTGAAAAAATAGGTGAAAAAGGGGATCCTTCAGAAGCCAATAGTATTTTGGGGGCTCCTAAAATCACACTGGATGTCTGGTTAAGGAAAAAGGATATGTAAAGTTTCATTGCGTTATTGCTGAAACCTGATAGAAAAACAGAACGAGATGGATTCGGACCATAAAGCTGTCTTCAACTGTACGCGAACGTTTAATTGCTCAATATTTATTTCGAGTGAAAGACACACCTGTTGGCCTGAGAGTTTTGGACAGTTTCAGCCGGATCACTATGGTAGTTGTTACCTGCTATGGTGGTGCTCACAGGAGCACAAAACTATGGTTTGGTAAGTTGTAAGCAAAGACGTATATTTTTAGAAGGCTTGTAACATGACTTCAGAAGAAAAACAGCTTTCCTTACACTATCCTGTTCTGGAAACAAAACTGTTTATCCCTGAAATAAAATCAGAAGTGGTCTTACGTAAAAGGTTGGTTGACCGGTTGAATAATGGGATGGATAAACGGTTAATTCTGATTTCAGCTCCGGCCGGTTTTGGAAAAACAACACTGTTAAGCGAATGGATTTCCCAGATCGAAACACCAGCGGCATGGATCTCTATTGATGCATCCGATAACGACCCAATCTGTTTTGTTCGATATGTTATTGCCGCACTCCAGAAAATTGAACCGGACTTCGCAAACGACGTACTTGAAATTTTAAAATCACCTCATTCACTAACTACAGATTCGATCATACTTTTTCTAATCAAAAAGATGGAAAGGTTCCCGTACAGATTTATACTTGCACTTGATGATTATCATCTGATCAACACCTTACAAATAAACCGGATTTTTGAATTACTTTTGGATCGGATGCCCCAACAGATGTGTCTGGTAATTTCTACCCGGGCTGACCCTGGTTTTCCATTCTCCAGGTTACGTGTGACGAATCAATTGACAGAGATTCGTATCTCGGAACTTTATTTTACCAAAGAGGAGACCACATTATTTTTCAAGCAAGTGATGCGGTTAAATCTTGCACAGAAAGATATTGACAGGCTGATATCAAGGACAGAAGGGTGGGCCGCTGGTTTACAACTGGCAGCATTGTCAATGATGGGGCAAGAAGATGTCTCAGTTTTTATTGATAACTTTGCAGGCAGTGATCGTTTTGTCGCTGACTACTTGGCAGAAGAAGTGCTCAGCCGTCAGTCTGAAGACATACAAGATTTTCTTTTAAAGACGTCCATTCTTCATCGCTTTTCAGCGCCCCTTTGCGAATTTGTTACCGGTCAGAAAAAGTGCCAGGTAATTCTTGAGGATCTTGAGCAGGATAATCTTTTTCTGGTGCCACTGGATAATAAACGTCAATGGTATCGTTATCACCATTTGTTTGCCGATTTGCTAAAGCAAAGATTACTCCAGAGAACACCCGAACAAGTATCTCAAATTCAATTGAGAGCATGTGATTGGTTCGAGGCGAACGGCTATAAAGAAGAGGCCATTGAGAGGGCTCTTAGTGGCCAAAACTTTGAGCGGGCGGCCAAACTAATCGAAAATTATTTAGAGGTTTCCTGGCAGGGAGGGGAACAGGTCACATTATTGAATTGGTATGAGGTCCTGCCCGAAAAGATAATTCTGTCACATCCGAATCTATGTATTTCTTATGCCAGAGTATTATTTGAGAGTGGTCGGCAGGAACTTGCCCAGGATTATTTACAAAGAATTGAAACATCCAACGAAGTGTTTCAATCAAAGTCAGAAAGCAACTCGATAATTCAGGATTCTAAATCGGACGAACCTGGTTCCAATCAAATACAAGGCCGGATCGCTGCACTTAAGACATATTGGGCAACCTTGAAAGGTGATCTTGAAAATATAGCATTGTATTCGCAACAGGCTCTTTCTTTGTTGCAAAAGGACGATGCTGAATGGCGAATGATGGTTATGCTTGGTGCAGCCATTACCCACGAGGTTAAAGGGGATGTTACAGAAGCGATAAAAAAACACTATGATGCCATTGATGCTGCCAAACAGGCTGGAAGTGTTTACTTCTACCTGATCACCAGGGTATGGCTGGCCATCGAGCTTAATATCCTGGGGCGGATGCCTGAGGCAATTGGAATATGCAAGGAATTACTCAAAGAGGTAGAAAACAAAACGTTGGCTTTGAGCATTGGCAAGGGACACGTATTCGGTACCTACGGAGAAATTATTTATGAACGCAACGCCCTTGACGAGTCATACCATTATGCCAAAAAGGGGATAGCCCTACTTGAAGAGGGCCATGATATCCATCATATCGGATGGCGGTATGCCACCCTTGGAAGAATTCTATGCTCCAGGCATGATGTTGCCGCGGCTTCAGCACTTGTCGATAGGATGGAAGAATTGCTTGCCACGAACGCAGTTCCGCCTTGGGTTGCCTCAAAGTCCGAGGCTGTAAGAGCCAGGATCTGGCTGATAGAGCGAAATACCAAAGCCATTGAATCCTGGGTTGAACAAAATAAGAGCCTACTGGAAGGCTGCAGCAACCGGTTTTTTGAAGCAAAGTATATTGAGTTTGCCCGTATGCTGACTCTTTTGGAACGATACGACGAAGCCCAGAAAATTATTTCCCCGATGTTGATCAAGCAGGAACGCGATTGCCGGCTGCTCAACCAATTGGAAACATTAATGGTACAAACCAGGATTTTCAACGAAACGGGCCGGGTCGATGAAGCCGTTAAAACCTTAAATAATGCCATTTCAATCGCTTCACCTGGAGGATATCTTCGTGTATTTGCAGATGAGGGGCAATTGGTATATGACCTGCTCGACAAATTTTCAGATACCCAAATAGAAAAGCAGAAAAGTTTCATTATGAAGCTGCAGGCGGATTCTAATAAGAGAAAAACGATCAATTTTGCAAACGGACTGGTGGAGCAGCTAAGTGAAAGGGAAATGGATGTTCTCAGTTTAGTTTCGGCTGGTCTTTCCAATAAAAAGATCGCGGAATCCCTTTTTATTTCAGTAAATACCCTTAAAACGCATCTGCAGAACATTTATGGGAAACTTGGTGTTCATAATCGTACAGAAGCGGTTTTCAAAGCTAAAGAGTTGAGGCTCCTGGATTGAAAAGCATTATCTTTTTTGTTTTACTGCCCTAAATTTCAACACGGGTCAAAAAATAAAATCACCCACAAAAATCACCCCTTAGGGTGAACCAATTTTCTAAAATGAGGTTTAATATACGATAAACCTTAAGGCATTCAAGGATACATCGCTTGATTCAAATCCAGCATAAGTGAGGATTCACTCATGACAAAACAAAAATCGTGGAATGGTCCTGCATTATATCAGATAAAAGGAGCGGGCAGGCTTGGTACCCAATGGTCAGACTGGTTTGAGGGACTATCGGTTGAGTGTGAAGGAAATATAACCGTAATCTCAGGGTTGATTATTGATCAATCCGCCTTGCATGGACTGCTTGCAAAAATAAGAGATCTTGGGATGCCCATTATCTCTGTTCGTCGTTTAGACTCCGACGCTTAACATAATATGAGATGAAAGGCACAGTATCATGAATCGTAAACTAATCGTTTTTGTCATTGTGATTTTTCTTTTTCAACCTTTAGGGATGCTATACGCCTGCACAAGTTTTGCTGTTTATTCGAACCAGGTTTATTATGGTATGAATTTCGATTACATGAACCTGCCAATGAAATTTCGAATTTTAACCAATGGAGATACACGCACATTTCATTTGGCTTTTGAACGGACCGTTGGGGGCAATCGTTTTTTCGTTAACACTGCAGGCATGAACAGCAATGGATTGTTTTCTTCTTGCCAGGAATTACACCCAGTGAATGCCAACCCGAATCAAAAAACAGATGAAAACATATATACATTCGAACTCTATGAAGCCATTTCATTTAGCCGGTCGGTAAAAGAAATCGAGAAAATAGCCCGAAATCTCCCCCTTGTAGATATCCCGGGGATAACACTGCATAATCTGTTTGCAGATACAAATGGCCGGGCTATTGTGACCGAGGCAGGTGGTGACGTAACAAAAATTGTTGAAATGAAGAAAAACTTCATGGTGATGACGAATTTTTCACTCGGCTCTTTGGTTGGAAAAAGTTATACACAAGCGATTGGAGCCGGAGATCAAAGATATATTATCTGCCATGAGTTTTTAAAACAACATGCCTCTGATTTCAACATTGAAAAAGGCTTTGAACTTTTATCTTTGTGTCGAAATAAAGACCCGAAATATTCGACGATGTGCTCCATGGTGTTTGATCCCCAAGAAGGTGACGTCTATATCGCACTGGAAAGAAATTTCTCACAATTGCTCAAGCTAACAATTGAAAATGGAAACATCGAGACGTTCCGGGGATATGAGAAGCACACTATGCTGCCGGCAGCCGCAGAGGCTGATGGTTTGCTGATCGAAGATCTCAAACAAAAACTGCTATAGTTTATGCGTACAGATCACAGCAATCTGTTATGAGAGGTCTAAATACCCCGGATAAGTCCGGGTTTTGCTTTTAACAAAGCAGGGCAATGAATTTAGGAGAGGGGAAACTGATGAGCAATACAATAAAAATCAGTTATTGTGACGACAGGTCTGTACTTCATCCGTGTAAGTTGGAAAAGTTTGAATATCAGATAGATCCATATATCGGATGCGAGCATTATTGTTACTATTGTTACGTGCTTGACCAGGCAAAAACTGACTGGCGAAAAGAAGTCATGACGTATCAGGATATTGCTGCACAACTGAAAGAGGAAATAAAAGGGATCACGCCCCAGACTGTTTACATGGGAAATCATACTGACCCGTATCAGCCTTGTGAAGCCGTTTATGAGCAAACACGCAAGGTTCTCGATGTATTACACGATAATGGGTTCTCCGCAAGCATACTCACTAAATCAGATTTGGTACTACGAGATCTAAAGACTATCAGAGAAATGGAAGATAGTTCTGTCAGTATCTCTGTGGCTTTCAGTGACAGTCAAAACCACCGAATATTTGAAGCAAAAACACAGGAAACGGCAAGAAGGATAGACGCTTTGAGGAAATTCAAGGAGGCTGGTGTCAGTACCGGTGCCCTTATTTGCCCAGTCATTCCGCATATTTCAGATGTTTTGCGTATTATAGACATGCTGGAACCATATGCCGACACCATATGGGTTTACGGGTTGTCCATGCCTGACCAGGACAGCCAAAACAGAAAATACATCGAATCTATTTTAAATCAACACTATCCTAAGCTTGCGCACAAGGTAATGGGTATACTGGATTCAAAAGATGATGGTTATTGGTTAGACCTGGCAGAAAAATTAAAAATTATAAAAGCTGACAGAAATATGGATATAAAAATTCATGTATGATCGGATGATTGAGTTGTCAAAGGGACAGTACCTTGGAAACATATACCAACGCTAAAAAACTGGTTGAAGATCCAGGGTTTATTCTCAATAGAGAACAATACGTTCAGAGTATTAGAACTCATCAACTTGATCTTCCCCTTCGCAGGTTTATCAGGAGGTTTAACCAAATTCCCTATGCGTTTACACTGCAGTGCTGCTGGGGACATTTTAAACAACAAGTTCATACAGAGCCGGTTGAATTACCTAAGAGATCGAACAGCTTTAAATACGTATTGTATCGGATTGCATATATCGCCATTTGTGTTCAGAACGGATTTGAGGGAAGACGGTTTTTACAGCAATTAAAAGAGACTGCATCCCTAAGTCCCGGGTATATCCAGTTCGGTTCGGCACAGTGGTTTTGGAAGCGGCAGGTGAATTCCTACATACTCCAGGTGATGCCTGACCGGTTTAAATGCCATGACAAGATCTTGCTGGGGTATAATGAAGCTCAAAGAGTTCAGGAGTGCAGGGGCGAGTTCTTCACTTTTCTAAATCAGAAAATTGATTCTGAATTATCTGCAGATTATGGAAGTATATAGATAGAAGGCGGGCTGATGTCGGTACTACAGAGTCACGGATAATGCCTCGTGATTAGTTGATAAAAGGAAATGGTTAAATGGACCAACAACTTATATATGATAAATTTGGGAATGACTTCATCGCTGATCAGCAAACTTTTCTTATGGGTATAGACAAACGGTTCTCCGGCCATTTTGCAACAAGATTCAAGGACATGGTTGTCTTGGAAACATGCACAGGAGGCGGTTTTTCGACTATATCTATAGCTAAAGAGGCTAAACATGTGATTACGGTGGAGATAGACAGTAATCACCGGTATCAGGCGATAAACAATGTCAAAAAATCCGGGTTGTTCGAGCGTGTTTCATTTATCCAGGGTGATATAATGAACCAAGACATATTAAATATAGTTCCCAAAATTGATGCTGCTTTTATAGACCCGGACTGGGCAGTTACCGGCGAAGATCATGTTTATCGGTTTATAAACTCAAATACCCAACCGCCGGCAGACGACGTGTTGAAAAGAATTTTTAACCTGACAGATAACATTGCTTTGATCTTGCCGCCTTTTGTTAATATTTCAGAGTTTAAAACGCTTCCTGAACATGAATGTGAATGGTGTTATCTGGGAGACAGCCATGAATTATTTTGTCTTTATTTTGGATCGCTTATGAGGACCAGCGGAACAACCCGGTTCCGTATACCCTAAAAAAAGATTGTTTGGATAGTTAAAATGTTCATCCGTGAAGCAAAAGCAGAAGATATCGCAACGCTGGCGATCCACCATAAAAATATGTTTCAAGATATTTGGGAAAAAGCCGGGAAACAATTAAGTCCCAAAACCTTTGAATCGGTCAGGATCGCATATAAAAAAAAGATTATCGCAGAATTAGAAGCAGGGATTTGCAAAGCCTGGGTCGTTGAAAGTAAGAAAGAAATTGTATCCAGCGGAGCCATGACCTTTATAAGCCTTGTTCCGAACCCTTCTGATCTATCTTCCAAAGTTGCATATCTTCACAGCTTGTATACCGAAAAGGACCATAGAAACAGGCAGTATTCTCAATCGATTATCCAGAAGATGATAGCATATTGCAAATCAGAAGGAATTAAACGGGTTATACTCAATGCCAGTCCAGCCGGACAGCCGATCTACGAGAAGTTGGGTTTTAAATCAGCCCCGGATTCCATGCGCCTTTTTATAGACTAATTTATTTCATGTAAGTGGTAGCCGGTTACATGAACTGGCCGTATGGATTTTAGTTTGTAAGATTTTCAAATAAAATCACCCCCTCTGATCACCCAAATGGGTGTTGTTGTTTCCTGTAGCGATGTCATATTGGGAAACTGAGCACACCTATAAAAAGCTCATTAAAATCAAAACTAAACGATCATGTGCCAGTCACCTGATAAGGGGGATAATATGAATCACGATGATTATTTGACCATCATGGTAAAACATAGAGAAAAAGATATCTTAAAAGATATCCATGGAATTCAGAAACATTCTATGGATTTCCAGTATAACAAAAACGGATACTGCGAAAAACAACCCAACATCCATGACAAAATAAATTCCATCATGATTAAAGTTTCGTTGTTTTATGCGGTTCTCTTCTCATTGCTGTTGGCTCTTAAAATAAAATAAATATGAAACCTTAATGAGGTTGATAATAGATTGGGAGAATTTTTATGGTCGGTGTTGGCGTAATTCAAATGGCATCAGAACCTCTCAATGTTGAGAAAAATCTGTCCAAAGCTGAGTATTATATTTTGAAAACAGCTAAAGACGGCGCCCAAATCATAGTTCTACCGGAAATGTTTAACGTTGGGTTCTCCACTGATGAGGACCTCTTCAATCTTGGTGAATCACTTGAAGGTCATACGGTTACCTGGCTCAAGGATCAAGCCCAGATTCAAAACGTGTATATCATCACAAGTATTTATGAGAAATTTGAAGGGTATTTTTACAATACAATGGTGATGGTGGGCTATGACCGCAGCCTTCAGATTTATCGAAAACGCAACCCTACATGCCAGGAACGGATCGTATGGAAACGATATGAAAAGCCGGGTCCAGGCATTTTTGATACCCCGTTCGGCCGCATTGGCGGGGTTATCTGCTTTGATTCGTTTGCCAGGGAAACGTTTGAGGGCTTTAGGCAAAGTAGTGTTGACTTGGTCATCATCGTAGCCTTATGGGGCACTATTCTTCCCATGTGGAAACATCCGGATTCTTTATATTTCAATAAACTTCTAAAGCATCAGTCATATCTTGCATCAGAAGTGGTTCCTCAAAAATATGCACAAAAACTTGGGGTTCCGGTAGTTTATGTCAATCAAAGTGGCACGGTAAAACTGCCCGTTACTCACCCGCGCTTCTATCCGTCTCCCAGATGGGCGGAATCAGAATATGAATTTGTAGGCAACTCTAATGTTCACGATAAAACAGGAAAAAAGCTGGTAAACAGCAACGCCTCAAAACAGGAATTCTGTGCTGTTGTTCCTGTTGGGGTCCAACCAAAAAAAGAGCTGTCACAAATTTCAAAAGTTGAAGTGCCTTTAAATTATATGAGCAAAGATTATTACTTTGTTGAACCGCCGTTTATGTTCAAGCTCTATCAAAAACTTTGCTTCACTAGCTTTGCTCACGAATACAACAGATGGTGTGAAAAATATGCGTAGTCCAAAATGACGAACGTTTTAGATTGAAAAAATCAATTAACCGGGTTGGTTTAATAGCTTGAGTCTGCCTGAGCCGGTAAAAGACACTGGAACGTTTTCATTTGAAAAGGCACTTATATGCTAAACACGTTACTCCAAATATGGGGAGGGACATTTTACCTGCTCAATAAGCTGTTTTTTTCAAGAGCTGAACGGGGAACCACTCGGCAAAATCAAAAAAAATGGAGACAATATGCATGGGTTTCCTATCTTTTCGGGTTGCCTCCTTGGGTTTTTATTTTTATCTGTGAACGAAACTGGATAGCCGCAGCCATAGAATCCAGTGGTGTCCCGTCCATGATAATGGGATTGGCTATTGCCAGGCAGGGGCATGAAAAATTTCATGGAGCAGCCTGGCTCGACCATTTTGCCAAACTGATGATACTTGTTGGTCTGGGGTTGAGCTTTTATGATTTCGGTTTTCTCGCCACTTTAAACCAGGTAATTGAACTCGGTATAGCCATAGGCTTTCTTATGGGCACCTACTTGCTGGCCAAATCCATCCCTCAGGGCTATTTCTGGATTGCACTGGGAAATATTTGCGCGGCATCCCTAATGTTCCGGCAGGAATACTACATACTCATGGCACAGCAAATTTTATCCCTTGGTTTGGTATCAGATGCGTACTCTATACAACAAAGAAAGGTAAGAAAAAAGATATGACAAATCTGAAGAGAGACAGGTGTCGCCTATTATTTGCAATTGGTATCTTAACGTCTTTCATTATGGTTACCTATGGCTTTGGCCGCAATATCCTGCCTATGATTATCCTGGATATGAAAAGAACGTTCGGCTTTAGCTACACAGCTGTTGGTATTGTAACAGCATCACACCAGATCGCATATTTGGCGTTTTCATATATCAGCGGTAAGTTAACGCTTAAATTCAATTCCGTTGGAATTGTCAGCGCAGCTGTTATCATTTCCGGTATTTGTCTTATTTTAACAGGCATCGTCAATAGTTTCTTTGCAATTGGAATTTTATTCGCTGTCGCTGGTGCTTGCGCAGCTGCTTCATGGGTACCGATGATTGACGTTGTAAGCAAATATGTGCCGGAAAAGCACCTTAGCAAGGCAATGGGTTTTGTTTCATCAGGTACAAGTTATGGTGTGTTTTTAACCGGATTTGCGGTCCCACACCTAAAGAATAATTATGGTTGGGAAATGATCTGGATCATCTTCGGTTCGGCCGCTATTCTCATTTTTATTGCCTGGGTTTTCTTTTACAGGAAAGTGCCTGGCCGTTCACTCCACAAAGATTCTGCAGAAATAGTAGTATCAAAGTCAACCGTCAACCGTATAAACTTGAAAGTAATAAGAATAGCGCTTTTGATGTTTATTACCGGATTGGCTTTCATACCATTTCAAACCTATTTAATACCGTATATGAGGGATGATCTTAAGTTGTCGTTAGAGTTAGGCGGTCGTGTATGGAATATCATCGGGCTGCTTGGAATGATCAGCGGTCTTTTTATGGGCTACATTGCAGACAGGCTTACGATTCGACGTGCTCTATTTATATCTTACGTTCTGATACTGATATCCTCGGCAATTTTGTTTTTCTATCCCGGTAAAAATACTGTTTTGTTCTCAGGGCTGCTTTTTGGGGTTGCGTATTTTGGTAATTTCGGATTAATTCCGGCTTATATCCGAAAGACCATTTCAAAAGAGCGCTCTGCATCTATTTTTGGAATAGCCAATCTTGCTTTGGGTCTGGGGTCAGCTATCGGTAACTATCTATCCGGAATATGCAAAACCATGACCGGCTCTTTTGCTTGGATTTATATGGCAATATGTATTTTGTGTATAGCCCTCATGATGACAACATTAAGTTTGGAAGGTGATGAAAGCAAGGCGGAACTAAGATGTAGGTACCAAGAGTAATTAAAAGGTGATGTGGGAGTGGAGCCTAATTTTTTAATCTTTCGGTCAAATCGCCCATATTTAAAAGACTTGATAAATATGGGCGTTTTTAGATAAAGTGCATAGGATAAAAAATCCTTAAATACCGTCATCATTCTTTTGTCGAGCACTATAAGAATGATTTCAAAACAGGTGGATGATTATCAAGTGAACACCACGGTCTAATGTTGATGGTCTGACAAAAAGATAGAATAGTGGCGGGGACCACATGGCTCAACAACAAAACCAGTCCAATGTAACTTATCCTATTCTGACTACAAAATTATATATTCCCGAGTTTAAGCCGGATCTGGTTAAGCGCAAACGGCTTATCTCCAGAATGAACAAAGGAATCGATAAAAACCTGATGCTCATTTCAGCACCGGCAGGTTTCGGGAAAACAACGCTTCTAAGCGAGTGGATTTCCCACTGCGATCTGCCGGTTGCATGGATCTCAGTTCACTCATCAGATAGTGACCCTCTTTGTTTTATTCAATACTTTATTGCTGCGTTAAAGGGTATTGAACCGGATTTTGGCGATGATATTCTGGAAATTCTAAGCTCTCCCAATACGTTAGAAATAGATACGATCATACTTTACTTAATTAAAGAAATAGAGACGTTTCCAGACAAATTCATACTGGTGTTGGATGATTACCACCTGATAAACACATTAGCCATAAACCGGCTTATGAAATTGATTTTAAACCATATGCCACACCAAATGTGCCTTGCTTTAGCAACTAGGGCAGATCCAGGCTTTCCCCTCTCCCGGATGCGTGTAAAAAATCAATTAACGGAAATACGTATTTCAGACCTTTACTTTACGAAAAATGAAACCGCCTTATTTTTCAGCAAGGTGATACAGCTCGACCTGCCTGAGAAATATATAAAAATACTATCATCCAGAACAGAAGGGTGGATTGCAGGACTTCAGCTTGTTGCGCTCTCTTTAAAAGGGCGAGAGGATGTAGATGAATTTATAGTCAATTTTGCAGGAAGTGATCGATTGGTGGCCGATTATTTAGCTGAAGAGGTTTTACGCCGCCAGCCTGAAAACATACAACATTTCTTGATTAAGACTTCCATTCTTAACCGCCTGTCAGAACCTCTATGCGGCTATGTAACAGGTCAAGATGACAGCCAAAAGGTTCTGGAGAATATCGAACAGGAAAATCTTTTTCTTGTACCGCTGGATAACAAACGGCATTGGTACCGATATCACCACTTATTTGCAGATCTTCTCAGGCAGAAATTGCAGCAGAACGACTATGATACACTCGCGCTAAACATCAGGGCACGAGATTGGTATCAGGCAAACGGATTCATAGAAGAGGCCATTGAGCACTCCCTTGAGGCCAAAGAGCATACCTGGGCTGCAGAGCAGATAGAGAATATTTTTGCCGAATCGTGGCAGCCGGGAGAACACGCTGCGGTTTTAAAATGGCTTGAAGTGCTGCCCGAAACGGATATCTTTCTTCAACCAAACCTGTGTATATTTCATGCCAGCATATTATTTGAACGCGGTGAACACGATGCAGCAGAAACCATTTTAGACAGGCTTGAAATATCGATAGATAATTCACTTAAAGATTCAGACGATAAAACGCAGTTGGATAAGCATCATGCCGTCGGGTTTGATCTGGATGCTGTGCTGGGACGAATTTCGGCGCTAAGAGCCTATTGGGCAACTTTGAAAGGTGATTTCGATAATATTGCCCACTATTCTCAAAAGGCTCTTGAGCAGCTTCCGCAAAACGATACGGCATGGCGAATGAGTGTTGTCTTCGGCGCAGCCATAACCCATGAAGCAAAGGGAGATATCAACGCAGCCTTGGATATATACTACGAAGCTGCTCATACAGCCAAAAAAGCGGGTATCACGTACTTTCATATGATGATCAGGGTGTGGCTGGTTATTTTACTAAACATAAAAGGGCAATTGCCACAAGCCGTTGAGATCGGCCAGAAATTGTTAAAAGATATCCAAGACGTCAAGCTGCCTTTGAACAGTGTCAAGGGATATGTCTTTGGAATATGGGCCGAGCTTATATATGAACAAAATAAGCTTGATGAATCACAGCGTTACGCTGAAGAGGGTATTGCCCTGCTGGAAAAATGGCATGATATCCATCATATCGGCTGGAATTATGCCTGCCTTGGAAAAATCTTATGCTCCAAAAATGATATTGACGGCTTAAAAAAGCTAATTCCCAAAATCGAAGCGTTACTTGAAACCAAAGCAACTCCTCCTTGGGTTAAATCCAGTATTGAAGCTGTGAGAGCCCGGATTTGGTTAATGACCAATGATACAAAAGCAATTGAGCGTTGGGCTGACAAGATAATGATTGAGCCGGATATAACGCTTAACAGGTTCTATGAGGCCAAATATATAGAACTTGCACGTATCCTGCTCCATTTCAACCGCTATGATGAGGCAGAGAAAATTATTACCCCGCTTTTGGAGAATCAGGAAAAAGACAAAAGAGGGCTTCATCAGATGGAAACTTTAATGCTTCAGGCCAGGCTTTTTCAGATAACAAATAGAACTGATGATGCTGTAAATTCGTTGTATAAAGCGATTTCGATAGCAGGGCCGGGAGGATACTATCGTGTGTTTACGGATGAAGATCAGCTTGTTTCAACACTTCTTGAGCAATTTTCAGACAAGCAAAAGGAAAATCAACGACATTTCATTATGAATCTTCAGGCTCAATTGGCAAAATCAAAACCCACCAGAACAGCTCCTGGTATGATAGAGCCGCTTAGCGATAGGGAACTGGACGTGCTGAGTCTAATTTCTGCAGGTCTTTCAAACAAGAAATCTGCAGAGTCTCTTTTTATCTCAGTAAATACCCTTAAAACCCATCTTCAGAACATTTACGGAAAATTGGGCGTTCATAATCGAACCGAAGCGGTTTTCAGGGCAAAAGAATTGAATCTCATAGATTGATTCGCACTGGATTATTTTTTTAGGATATTATTTCAGGTTAAATTGAACTTCAATTGAACAATTGCCTTCCTGATGCATCAGGCACCCTTTGAAATCAGGTCTTACAACATATTTGATGCCAAGTCTGTCCAACCACCCTTTTATTCTTTCAACAATACTGCATTCATAGGTGTCGATCATACCGAATTTTTCAAACCCCTTGAACGCATAACAATCATTGAATTCACAGATTAACATGTTTTTTTTGGGGAAACTGAAGCTGAAAGACAAAAATGAGGTCTGAATCATTTGAAACCCTTCTTCAAGGATGATTGTCAACTCATCAAATGTCTGAATCTTTTCTGAGGGTTGATTTCCGATGAGGCTCAAGAGTCGTTTCATTTCAACCCCCGCCATCATACGGGTCGCTGATTTATTTAGTTGGTTGGTTTGCTGTGGACCCAGTTTATGTAGACACAAACCATACCATATCGCATTATGGGTAACCCAGTTTTTTGTGATCCAATCTTTAACCCACGCGTCATCTCTGGCATTTAAAATGATCATGTCAATGTTTTAACTCCGTAATAGAGAGCATCTAATTGCAAACTCACAAATTTAGAAAGTGAAGCATGCTAATTTACATAATTTTGGGAAATGAGCGTACCTGTTTTAAAAGGGAGGAGAATCACCCAAACGTATGAAATCAAAGGGTGAATCTTCATAGTTATGTTAAAAATTTTATGAAAAGAACAGTGTGAGTTATTCAGTTTTTCTTACAAACGCAAGGCCCACACCAAACATCACCAGCAGGGAGCCGGATATCCGGTCAATAGCGTTTTTAATCCGCTCACTTTTAAACAATTTGCCTGTTCGGGTTCCGGCATAGGCATACAGAATTTCAATAAAAAAGGATATGACCATAAACAAAGCACAAAGGAATAGAACCTGTGGGAAAACCGCAGCATCCGGGCTTACAAACTGGGGAAAGAACGCACCGGCAAACAGCAGCCCTTTTGGATTTGTTGAAGACACGAAAAACCCTTTAAGGAAAAAGTGATTGTCGGCCATGTTTGATGTTACTTCCGGGTTTGCCGGCCTGAACGAGACCAAGATTTGGGAAACGCCGAGATAGATAAGATAGCATACCCCGGCCCATTTGATGAGGGTGAACAGGGAGGAAAATAACAGGAGCACTGCTGCAAGGCCGGACAGGGAAAGGGCAAACAAAAGTGATGTGCCAACCTTAATGCCTAAAATGGTCAAAAGGCTTTTTTTAAGTCCATGGTGCAGGCTGTCATTGATGATCAAAATGATATTTGGGCCTGGAATGGATACAATGACCACTACGGCTATAATGTAGGTTGACAATATATCGAAATCCATGAAGTTTCCTTAATCCGGTCTAATACTGTTTAACTTAGGTTCCTGTGAAAAAGCAGTATATCATGGTTTTTACGGATATCTATGTTTTCACAGGAACCTTTTTGTTTAGGTCCGATGACAGATGACGCAGCGTGTCATCTATGCCGAGTTCAGATCTCTCCGGCTGGCCATATCTGCAAGGACCCGTTCTCTTGCCTTATTGATTCCCAATGCTTCTCGTTTTTTATCAATGTGTGCGATCATTTTTTGGGCAAGTTTTACCGGATCTGGTTCCAGATCCCACATCCCACCGTAAATGTTTTGCAGCCCGTCAAACAGGTAGTCCTGGAATTCCGGGGCAGAACGGGTGGGCATGGTGACGCCGAATACCGTGTAAACACCCGATGCGACAAAGTATTGGCCGATACTGACCGCTTTTTCGCTCATCCACTCCGGTGCGCTGCCGGCCACAGGCAGATCACAGATGTCGTTGCCAAGACCGCCGGCTTTTACCATTTCGGTAGCTGCCAGAAGAATCCGGCTGTTATCCACACAGGACCCCAGGTGAAGTACAGGCGGGATACCCACCGTTTCGCATATTTCGGCAAGGCCCGGACCGCAGAATGCCGGTGCTGCAACCGGTGACAACAGCCCTTCCATGGCGCAGGCAATGCCGTTGCAGCCGGTGGTGATGACAAGAACATCATTTTTAATCAGTTCTTTAACAACTTTAACATGATTTTCATTATGCCGGGTTCGGGCATTGTTGCATCCCACAAGACCTGCCACGCCTCGGATCCGCCCATTGATGATGTTATCGTTCAAGGTAAAGTATGATCCCCTGAAAGTACCGCCCAAATGATATTTGATAGCTTCTACACCGAAGCCTGCCACCTGGTTGGCTTTCTGTTTGGGTATCATCACATCGGCTCCTCTGTATTGAAAGTTGTCGATGGCAAGTTTGACAATTCGCTTAGCATCTTTCAGAGCGTATTGCTCGTCAAATTCAATATGGATTACATTGGGTTCTTCCATTTTGGCAATGGGATGGGTGGTGATCAGCTTGGTATGAAAGCACTTGGCAATGTTGGCAAGGCTTTGGAAGATGCACTGGATATCCACCACCATTGCGTCACATGCTCCTGTGATAATCGCAAGTTCCTGCTGGAGAAAGGAGCCGCATAAAGGTACTCCATGGCGCTGCAGGATTTCATTGGCTGTACAGCAAATGCCGGAAAGCTGAATCCCCTTTGCACCGACGCTCTTGGCATAGTCAACCATTTCTGCGGACTG
>JAKSAU010000548.1 GCA_022361535.1 Desulfobacterales bacterium | reverse complement strand
TGCGGATCTGTTGAACCGGGCCAATAAAAAACGCATCGCCTATCAGAGCGAATTCATAGCCGCCCACCCGGAGGTCAGCCCATTCCTGCCCGGAACCCATCACATGAAGCCTTTCAAGTTCTGGGACAAGTTCAATTTTTGATTCGGAACAACTGCCGGCCGTTGCACCCCGCGCCTCCTATATCGCCCGGTCCAGCAGCCGGCGGACCGTTTCGGCCAGATCGTTCTGCGCGACCGGTTTGCGGAGAAAGGCGTCTATATCCTGCTCTTCGGCCTCCCTGGCGGAAATCTTCCTGCTGTAACCGGTACTGAGGATAACCGGTATATCGGGACGAATCGCCTTTACTTCCCGGGACAGGAGATCCCCGGTCATCCCCGGCATGGTCATATCCGTGATCATCAGGTCAAATGCACCCGGATCCGCACTGAATGCGTCCAGTGCGGCCTGGCTGTCGTTGAAGACCGCCACGTGGTAGCCAAGGTTTTCAAGGGTTCGCCTGGCCATTTTTGAGATGGGGATTTCATCGTCCACAAAAAGGATGGATTCGCTTCCCCGGGGCAGCGTCTCTTCTTCCAAGCGGCGTCTATGGTTCTCGTACCCCTTGAGCACCGGCAGAAAAATCGAGAAACGGGTTCCCTCACCCGGCTCGCTTTTGACAAAGATTTCCCCGCTCATGCTTTTGACGGCGCCCTGGCAGACCGACAGTCCCAGCCCGGTACCCTCGCCCCGCTCTTTGGTGGTGAAATAGGGCTCGAAAATAGACGCCAGATTTTCTTCAGGGATTCCGCAGCCGGTATCCGAAATCTCCATCATGACGTAGGAGCCGGCCGGCAGCCCGGTGTGGCCGGATTCAATTTCCCTGTTTTTCAACACCACCCCAAGGGTGCCGGATTCGTTTGCCATGGCCTGGTAGGCATTGGTGCAAAGGTTCATGACGATCTGGTGGATCTGGGTGGGATCCCCCATCACGTAGTCGGTCGTTTCGATATCGGCGTCAATGGCGATAT
>JAKSAU010000097.1 GCA_022361535.1 Desulfobacterales bacterium | reverse complement strand
AACGGCACCATTACGACCTGGAATAAGGGATCGGAAGCCTTGTTACAATATACGGCTGAAGAGATTATCGGAAATCATGTAAGCCAAGTCTACCCTAAAGCGTTTCATGAAAAGTTGGAAAACCAGATTATTCCCCAACTTTTATCCAAGGGTGGTTTGGAATATGAAACCAAGCTGATCCGCAAGGATGGCAATGAATTTTACGCCCTGATTTCATTGTCTGTCCTGAAAAATCAAAGAGATGAAATCTATGGAATGATCGGTTATACCATTGATATTTCGAACCGGAAAGACGCAGAGCAAAAGTTGCTGGAAAGCGAATTAAAGTTCCGGACTCTCTTTAATGTTGCCGCAATTCCACTTTGTTATGTGGATGACAAAGGTACCATAATTGATTTTAATGCCAAATTTAACCAGATTTTTGGCTATACCAAGGCGGATATTCCGACCCTTGATGAGTGGTGGGTAAGTGCATATCCTGATCCGGAGTACCGTAAGTGGGTCATCAATACCTGGGAAGCTGCTGTAGAAAAAGCCCGAAAAGAAAATACAGATATTGAGTCGGTTGAGTACCGGGTCACATGCAAAAACGGACATGTGAGAAATATCATTATATCAGGGACGGCTCTTAAAAATTATTTTCTAGCCACATTTATTGATATTACAGACCGGAAAAAGACAGAGCAGGAACTGGATCGTTCCAATAAGGAATTAGAACAGTTTGCCTATGTGGCATCCCATGACCTTCAGGAGCCCCTGCGGGCAGTTGTCGGCTTCTTACAATTGTTACAATCCAGATATACCGATAAACTGGATGAAAAAGGGCTGCATTATATTGACCGTTCCGTTCAGGCCGGATATCGGATGCAGAAACTAATAAATGATCTGTTAAAGCTATCCCGTGTAAGTACCAGAGGTATGAAAATTGAGAGCATTAATTTGAATCACATTATTGACCAAATCAAAGAAAATGTACAACTTACTATTAAAGAACGCAATGTCACCATCAACTATTCGGATTTACCACGGATTAATGCTGATAAGAATCAAATTGAAAGTCTTTTCCAGAACTTAATTATTAATGGTATTAAGTATAATCAATCTTCGGTACCGGTTATTGAAATAGGCTACAAAGATTTAGGAGACCGGAACCTGCTTTTCGTAGAAGACAACGGTATTGGAATCGCTTCCAATTTCCATGAAAGAATATTTCAGGTGTTTCAACGGCTGCACACCAATCAGGAATATTCAGGGACTGGCATAGGGCTTGCGCTTTGCAAAAAAATAGTAGAGCGACACAAAGGTGTCATCAACGTTTTTTCTGAACCTGAAAAAGGTGCGAGATTCGAGTTTACTTTACCTAAGAAAGGGTAGAACCATGGACAGCTTAAACATACCAAAACCGGCCTGTGTATTATTGGTTGAGGACAATGAAGATGATATTGAACTCACCCTTGAAGCTTTAAAAGAGTCTAAAGTAAAGTCGGATATCCATGTTGTGAACGATGGCGAGGCCGCCATACAGTTTTTACGCAATGAAGATGGCTACGCGAATGCGCCCAGGCCGGATTTAATTCTGCTTGATCTGAATCTTCCAAAAATGGATGGAAAAGAGGTT
>JAKSAU010000216.1 GCA_022361535.1 Desulfobacterales bacterium | reverse complement strand
TATGCTGGATTGTGTGGATATAACAACATAATAAGCCATTCTAAAGACTATTTCCATGCGATATCAATTGAAGAATTTCAACGATTTATAAACCGTACTTCGTGCGAAACGCTGGTTGAAACAGGAAACACACCTCCAACAGTTAGCATACGCCAAGGTGGATTTGTAATTCCTATTAACACACCCTTTGTTCTGGAAGCAGAAGGCAGCGATGTGGATAGCGATGTGCTTACCTATAGCTGGGAACAATTCGATAAAGCACAAAAAGAAGAAAACTTAGCCGATAAACCTCTATCCAATGGGTTTGACTCTATTGTGACTGCAGAAGAAATTGAAGATTATTATTTAAACGAACACGATTGGAGCTACATGATTTCTTTTTGGGAAAGTCAAAATATGACTGAAGATCAAATTGACTCGGCTAAATCAGCAAATATTGAAGATCAAGTTTTTATGATCCTTGCCCTACAAGAAAGATATGAGGCACAAAAATGGGAAGGCGATGGCCCATTGTTCCGTAGCTACCCGCCAACTAATGACAATAAGCGCTATTTTCCTAGACTTAAGGATTTAGTAAAAGGTAAATCTACCATATTTGAAGTAATGCCCTTCAAAACTCGTGAGCTAAATTTTGTTATTACCGTAAAGGATAATAAAGCAGGACTTACCAACGATTTACTTACTTTTTCATCGACCGACCAGGCAGGTCCGTTTGTTGTAACATCTACTTTTTCCGATTCCCCATATACAGGATATTCAACTTACAATGTAGAATGGGATGTAGCAAATACCGATATAGCTCCTGTGAATTGCCAACAGGTAGATATTCTATTTTCGGATAATGGTGGAGAAAGTTTCGATTACGTTTTACTTGAAAATACTGGTAACGATGGTTCTGAAAATGTACAACTACCCAATATAGCCACTTCTAAAGGGCGTATTATGGTAAAAGCCTCCGAAAACGTTTTTTTTAATGTAAACGATGTTGATTTTCAAATTAATAGCATCGAAGTTGATATTCCCGAGGCTCCTTTCAATTTAACCGGTAGCCAGGTTGGTGTAAGTAAAGTAACGCTTAGC
>JAKSAU010001252.1 GCA_022361535.1 Desulfobacterales bacterium | reverse complement strand
TGCCACAGGGCCATCGGGGAGGGGGTGAACCTGAAAGGATACTATCTCTGGTCTCTGATGGACAACTTCGAATGGTCCTACGGCTATAACAAACGCTTCGGCATCATCCGGGTGGACTACGACACCCAGAAGAGGACCGTCAAAGAGTCCGGCAAGTACTATAGCCGGGTCATTGCCAATAACCGGGTGCTCTAGGGCCCAAGGTTTCCTCCCGCAGGCTGTAGTGAGCCTCCGCGGGTTGACGGAAAAAGGGCTGTGCCATCCGCCGGGGCGGCCCTTTTCCCTCTCCTTTCCTCCGGAAGGAACACCCCCCGGCCGGTTCCGGGTCCGCCGGGGATCAAAGGGAAGGGGCGCACGGAGAAGGTTGGCAAAAATCATAATTCTCCCGCATCTTTTTTACATTTTCAGAACTTTCCCCTCCTGTATTTTATGATATAATCATTTTTGTGAGGACAACTCGAAACGATTATACTCTGGAAAGAAGGGGGAAGATATGAGCCGTAAACTACTGGGATACCTGTCGGACGAACTGGCGGGCCTGCACGAGCAGGGCCTCTACAAATCCGAACGGGTGATCACTACGCCGCAGCAGGCGGATATCAGCGTGGAGGGCGGAGGAAGCGTCCTGAATTTCTGCGCCAACAACTACCTGGGGCTCTCTAATCATCCCGCCCTTGTCCGTGCGGCCCGGCAGGCCCTGGACCGGTACGGATACGGCCTCTCTTCGGTTCGGTTTATCTGCGGTACCCAAAGCATCCACAAAGAGCTGGAAGAAAAGATCAGCGCCTTCCTCAAGACGGAAGACTCCATCCTCTACTCCTCCTGCTTTGATGCCAACGGAGGACTCTTCGAAACCCTCCTGGGCCCGGAGGACGCGATCATCAGCGACGCCCTCAACCATGCCAGCATCATCGACGGGGTACGCCTGTGCAAGGCACGGCGGCTGCGCTATGCCAACAACGACATGGCGGATCTGGAGCGGCAACTCGTAGCGGCGAAGGACAGCCGCTTCCGGCTGG
>JAKSAU010000121.1 GCA_022361535.1 Desulfobacterales bacterium | reverse complement strand
TTAAATCTATGGTTGAGTTTTTGAGCGGCCATCCCACCGCCTCCAACCTGCTTATGCTCCTGTTTCTGGCATTGGGTGCAATTAGTGTTGGTGACTTGCGGCGGGAAACCTTTCCGGATTTCAGCGAGAATGCCGTTGAAATCACAGCGGTTTATCCCGGGGCTACAGCCGAAGATGTTGAGTCCTCGGTTTGCCGCCGCATAGAAGATGCCATTGATTCTGTTTCCCATATTTCCGAAGTCCGCAGCACGGCCATGGAAAACAATGCCCGTGTAGTAGTAGAGATGATGGAGCAGGGAGACGCCATCCGGTTTTTCAACGATATCAAGACCGAAGTAGAGGCGGTCAGTGATTTTCCGGATCAGCTGGAAGATCTAATCATCAAAGAAATAAATCGAACCGATCAGGTCGTTTCCATTGCCGTGACAGGGCCCATGGACCCTGTGCACCTTAAGTTTTTCTGTGAAGATTTAAAGGAGCGTCTGAAGAGACTGGATTTGATATCCCAGGTGGAAATTCTGGGGTTTTCCGAGCATGAATTTCTTATTGAAATTCCAATGTACCAGATGATGCGTTTAGGGCTTTCCGTGTCCGACATTGAAACGGCTGTGGCATCTCAGAACATTGATCTGCCGGGCGGCAGCCTTGAAACGAGAGACCGGGATATCCTGATCCGGTTTACCGAAGAGCGCAAGAGTGTACCTGAACTTGGTGATCTTGTCATTGTATCGTCAAAAACAGGGGCTGAAATACGATTATCCCAAATAGCAAAGATAACGGACCGGTTTGAGGATGATGAAGATAAAATCCTGTTTGACGGCAAACGCGCAGGTATCCTTCAGATCAACAAAACCAAAACCGAGGATGCATTGGATATCATGGATGCGGTGGAAGCTTTCCTTGAAGAGGAGCGGGCCAAAGCCCCGCCCGGGATGGAATTTGTCCTGACCCAGAATATCTCCAAGATCGTCAGGGATCGCCTTAAGATGCTTGTCAAAAATGCGCTACAAGGATTGCTGCTTGTCTTTATTGCCATGGTTCTTTTCTTTCCGTTCAGGTTCTCCTTTTGGGTGGTGATGGGACTACCGGTTTCGTTTGCCCTGACCTTCTTTTTTATGAAACATATGGATCTGTCCTTGAATATGTTGTCCATGGTGGGGTTGCTCATTGGTGTGGGAATTCTCATGGATGATGCCATTGTGATTGCAGAGAATGTGGCAGCTAAACTGGAAAAAGGTAAGAGTGGATTCAGGGCAACGGTTGACGGCATTACCCAGGTGGCGCCAGGAGTATTATCCTCTTTTTTGACCACGTGTTTTGTGTTTGGTGCCTTAGCTTTGAGCATGAAAGGGGATATCGGCAAGGTTTTGTATGTTATTCCGGTGATTTTGATCCTGACCTTATCAGTCAGCCTGGTAGAGGCGTTTGGTATCCTGCCCAATCACCTGGCCCATGCACTTAAACACAACGGTAAGACGCTTAAGTCCAACCGTCTGAGGACATCCATTGACAAGGCCTTGGCCTGGGTAAGGGAAAAGGTTCTGGGACCGGTAGTAGATAAAGCCATAGACTATAGGTATTTATTCATTGGCCTGGTCCTTTTTGCCTTTATCTCCTCCATGTCAATGCTGGCCGGAGGGGTGCTTAAAGTCAGGGCATTTCCCGAGATTGACGGAGATGTGATCCAGGCCAGAATTTTATTTCCACAGGGAACTCCTTTAGAAACAACCGCTAAGTATGTGGACCGGCTGCTGGACAGCGCAGAACAAATCAATGATGAGTTGACACCGCAACAGCCGGGCGGTGTCAAATTGATCGAACATACAAGTGTCTTGTTCAACACCAATGCTGATGCCGGTGAAACAGGTCCTCATGTCGCCACGGTTTCTTTGGATCTGCTCAATGCAGAGGTTCGCTCTGCCACGATTGACCAGATTATAAACCGGTGGCGTGAGTTGACAGGTGAATTACCAGACGCCATTGCCTTGGCCTTTAAAGAGCCTGCAATTGGTCCGGGAGGGCTGCCAATAGAGATCCGCCTGAAAGGGGATCAACTGGATGATCTTAAACAAGCGTCCACCCGCCTTATTGACTGGCTTTACCAGTATGACGGGGTGTTTGATCTTTATGATGATTTGAGACCAGGCAAGCCTGAGATCCGGATCACCCTAAAGCAGGGGGCTAAGGCAAAGGGATTTACCGCCAGGATGATTTCAAGCCAGATCCGAGCTGCATTTTATGGGGCCACAGCCAGTGAAATGATTGTCAGGGATGAATCCTATGAGGTTAACCTGAAGATAGCTGACCAGGACCGGAACAGTATTGCCCGGCTGGAAAATTTCTACTTGATGAATTCAAATGGCCAGCGGGTGCCTTTAACTTCCGTTGCTCAGATCACCCACGGTCGAGGGTATGCAGGCATCAGGCGGGTGGACGGTATCCGAACAGTCACAGTGACAGGGGATTTGGATTCATCAAGGGCCAATGCCGCCAACATTATTGCAGACACAAAGGCGCGGTTTTTACCTCAGTTGATGAAAGATTATCCCGGGATATCCACAGGTATGGAAGGCCAGGAAAAAGAAATGAAAACGTCCATGGGCGGAATGATCAAGGCCCTTGCCATTGGAATTTTCGGGGTGTTCTGCTTGCTCAGTTTTCAGTTTAAGTCTTACCAGGAGCCCATGGTGGTCATGGTTACCATTCCCTTTGCCTTTATCGGCGTCGTTTGGGGCCATATCATAATGGGACTGGATCTTGCCATGCCAAGTATCATGGGGTTTATATCCCTTGCCGGTATTGTGGTGAATGATTCCATACTTTTGGTTACCTTTGTCAAACAGCATACAGCACAAGGACAGAGTGTGGTTCAGGCAGGCAAGCTTGCCTCAAGGGAACGGTTCCGGGCTGTGCTGCTGACATCTCTGACTACCATTGCAGGCTTGCTGCCGTTGTTGGCGGAACGGTCTCTTCAGGCTCAGATTTTGATACCCTTGGCCTGTTCAATTGTATTTGGACTCTTGGTTTCTACCGTCTTGGTCTTAATTGTCGTGCCAAGTCTGTTTGCCATTCTCGCGGATTTTAACCTGGTTCGAATAGAAAAGAATTAAATTCCCTTTGGTTGGTGGGGGGGATATCCAAAAGGGAGATACAGATTATCTGTCTGGAAACTGAAGGTATAGTTATACAGATGCTGGCGTTTTCAATTGCTTGAAGGCAATAACTGCCATACCGGCAAATAATAGCACCATGCCAGTACCTGAGGACAAAGTCACAGGTTCTCCCAACAGGCAGACACCCAAGAAACTTCCCACCAAAGGTTCTACCAGGAGAATAACTGTTGCTGAGGCTACAGGGATAACAGTCAGCCCCCGAGTAAGAAGAAAGTAACTTAAGGCGGTTGCAAATATGCCCAGGTAGCCCAGTGTGGCAATGACTTTACCATTAATCAGCATACTCAGGTCGGCAAATATCAGGAATGGAAACATAAACCCTGCGCCCCAGGTTAAGATGCTGCCAACAGCCCTTGCTGGCCCCATGGTTCGAGCCAGATCCTTTCCTCCTACCACGTAGACTGCGTATCCGAACCCGGCTGAAAGGGCAAGGCCGATCCCTACCGGATCCATTTCCAGGCCTTTTCCAGGTGAAACTAAAAACACACAGCCGGATATCGCCAGTGCTGTTGCAACGCCCCAGGCTTTGTCCAATGGTTCTTTGAGGAAAAAAGCACCGAGAAGTCCGGCAAAAATGGGTCCGCTGCCTATGGAGACCAGCGTACCTGTGGCGACACCGGTCCGTGCAACTGCTTCAAAAAAAGTGAACTGAAAAAGCACAGTGCCAAGGCTTGAGGCCAGTATCAGTCCGTAGCGGGGTGGTCCCTCAGCTTTGGTCCCTTGTTTTGTTGCTAAAAAGGAGATCACCAAAAGAAGCGGGCCGCCTATAACCAGTCTGAATGCCCCGATGATCCAGGGCGGAACATCTTGCCCGCCAAGCATCTGGGCGGTGCCTGTTGTCCCGAAAAGGGTGGCTGCAATGAGCAGGAAAGCATAACCTTTGAGTATTGGACTGTTCATGATCTTAGGTTCCATATCATCAAATCAAAGAATATAAAAATGATTTCTTAGGTTTTTTGGGGGAAGTTGTAGGGTTGTCAGGCACCGGCTCGTTTATCCTAAGAAACGGCTGCCGTATTTTGTCCCAAAATACGCCTGATGCCTTTTTCTTAGGATAAACGGGCCTTTGTGCAAGAGCCTCAGTCGTTGCCATATTGTTTTCATTTTTTAACATTGAACTGCAGACTTATGGGCTATAGTGATTTTTGGAAATATGATCCTTAATTTTATAGGTTTACTAAAACGGGGGTAGGTCATAGGTTTTTTTAAGGGTGAAGTCCTTTGGAGTCAACGCAGAAGAAAGAATACCCTCTGAGAAAATCGTGGACGATTATCGAGAGAGAGCCTAAAGGATCGACGCTTCGCCGTGCTCAACTAGTATCACTTGCATTTATTTTCTTGACCATTTTGCCAGGAAGAATTAAATTGTAGGACAGTTAAACCATTAAACTTTATATGGAGTGACATATGGGATTGACGGTCACCAAGATGAAACCCAAGAAATCCTACCAATATGTGGTGGAACAGATCCAATCTGCCATTTTAAATGGGGAACTTGAGACCGGAGAACGCCTGCCCCCGGAAATGAAGCTCAAGGATATGTTTGAGACCAGCCGGGGAACAGTCAGGGAAGCTTTGCGGGTTTTGGAGCAGAAAGGGCTAATATCCATACGAACCGGAGTTAAGGGCGGTGCCAGGGTTGAGCCGGCTAATACCCAGGCTATGAAGGAAAGTATGGGGGTTTTGATCCATCAAAAAAAGATTTCCCTTGAGCATTTGGCCGAGTTCAGGGCGCTTTTAGAAGGCCAGGCCACCCGACAGGCCGCGGAAAAAGCGAAATCAGAAGATATCAGAGAGCTTGAAGGCATACTTACCCGGATCCTTGATCATGCAGCGACATCACCTGATAACTGGGATGGATTTAACCAACTGGATGCATTGTTTCATCAAACCTTGGCCCGCATTGCCGGAAATCCCCTTGTTGAAGCCAACCTGAAAACCATTCATGAAAATGTGCATACCTATTTCCAGCAATATTTGCCGTTTTCAGATGACCTGCTAAACGAAGACATCAATGATCTGTCAGATATTTTAAAGGCTGTTGCTGAAGGGCAGGCTGAAAAAGCAGGTGATCTTGCCAGATCTCATGTAAACCGGTTTGCCGCACTTATGGAAACAGGCAAGTAGGCAGGAAACGAGATGGAAAAAGACTATCAGCCCCATATTTTCAGGATTCAGCGGTATAGTATCCATGACGGACCGGGAATTCGAACCACTTTATTTTTTCAAGGATGCCCCTTGTCCTGTCCCTGGTGTCACAACCCTGAAAGCCAGCCTATGACAGATTTGAATGGCTGGGTGAAAGAAGATGACAATACCGGTCTGCTAAACGGATTGCCGGAAGAAGGGCAAAATTTAGTTGAGAGATTGGTCCGGGAGATTAAAAAGGATCAAATCTATTATGAAGAGTCTGGTGGCGGTGTGACTTTTTCAGGTGGTGAACCTTTGTTAAGGCCTGGTTTGCTCATGGCTCTTTTGTCAGAGTGCCAGTCCCTTGGTTTCCATACCTGCCTGGATACCAGCGGGTTCGCCCCGGCGCAGGTTTTGGAAAAAGCCGCCTTAGCTTCAGATTTGGTTCTTTATGATGTGAAAATAATGGATAATGCGATCCATAAAAAAATTGTAGGACAGACTTTAGATATTATTCTGGAGAATCTTAAACTGCTTGACCGCTTGAAAGTTCCGGTGAAATTAAGATTCCCTTTAATCCCGGGGATGACAGATACACAAGAGAATATTCAGGCCCTTATTGCTTTTCTTACTGGTCAGACCGGATACCGGGATATCCATATCCTGCCGTTTCACAACATAGGAAAGGGTAAATACAAGGGTCTTGGAATTGATGATCCCATGAAGGATATATTGTCGCCTGGTCCGGATCAGGTTGAAGCCGTGGCCCAACAGTTTGAACAAAGCGGATTTAATACCGTTATCGGAGGATAGTCTCATGAACTCGAGAGTAGACCATTTACGAAAGCTCAGCTTGGATACCGATGTCACCCTGTCACACGAACGAGCAAGCCTGGTGACAGAGTATTATAAAAATAATGTTAACCCGGTGTCCTCTGTTATTGTCCAGCGGGCACGCTGTCTTGATCACATCCTGTCAAAAAAGCAAATTTATATTGGTGACAAGGAGCTGATCGTAGGAGAGCGTGGTCCTGTACCTAAGGCTGTTCCGACCTATCCGGAGGTGTGTCTGCATTCCATTGAAGACTTGGAAATCCTGGATGAAAGACCGAAAGTGGCTTACGGGGTGAGTGAAGAGACAAAACAGGTGTATCAAAACAAAATTATTCCGTTCTGGGCTGGAAAAACCATTCGCGAGAAAATCTTTGATGCCATGGACCCGGAATGGAAAAAGAGCTTTGAGGCCGGGATCTTTACTGAGTTCCAGGAGCAGCGCTCCCCAGGTCACACAGCCGGCGGTGATCTGATCTACTCCTCCGGTTTTTTGGATTTGAAAAAGCGGATAGATGTGGCCCGGGGTCAACTTGACCTGCTCGAAGATCGTGACGCGCTGGATAAAAAAGATGCCCTTGATGCCATGGAAATTGCTGCTGATGCACTGATTGGTTTTGCAAATCGCCATGCAGATGCACTTGACGACCTGGCAGAAAATGAATCCGATGATATAAGAAAGACAGAGTTAGAGAATATGGCAGCTGTGTGCCGAAGGGTTCCGGCAAACGCACCGCAAACTTTCCAAGAGGCTCTTCAGTACTATTGGTTTGTCCATGTCGGGGTGATCACGGAACTCAATCCATGGGATGCATATAATCCGGGCCGATTGGACCAGAATCTGTATCCATTTTACAAAAAAGATATGGAATCAGGCCGCATTACCCCGGAACAGGCAAAGGAACTGCTCAGCTGTTTCTGGATAAAGTTCCATAACCACCCTGCACCGCCAAAAGTGGGTGTGACAGCCAAAGAGAGCAATACCTATGTTGATTTTTGCCTGATCAATCTGGGTGGGGTAACCCCTGACAATAAAGACGGGGTAAATGAACTGACATACCTGATTCTTGATGTGATCGAAGAGATGCGTCTTCTGCAGCCTTCATCCATGATTCAGGTGTCACGTAAAAATCCGGACCGGTTTATCAAGAGGGCCTTGAAGATCGTTGCAACAGGGTTTGGTCAGCCATCAATATTTAATACCGATGCCATTATCCAGGAAATGATTTCCCATGGAAAATCCATGGATGATGCAAGGCTTGCAGGGGCATCCGGGTGTGTGGAAGCAGGGGTTTTCGGTAAAGAAGCCTATCTTCTTACCGGATATTTTAACCTGCCAAAAATTTTTGAGATTACACTTAATAACGGTAAAGATCCCCGAACCGGTGAAATGATCGGTATCCAAACAGGTGATCCCGCATCGTTTGAGTCTTACGACAGCCTGTTTGATGCGTATGCCCGCCAGATCAAACATTTTGTGGACATCAAGATCAAAGGCTCAAACCATATCGAGCAGATCAATGCCAGGTTTATGCCGGTGCCGCTGCTTTCCTTGGTTACTGAAGACTGTATTACCAACGGTAAAGACTATAACCAGGGCGGGGCAAGATACAACACCGCTTATATCCAGGGGGTTGGCATGGGATCTATCACTGATGCTTTGTCAGCTATTAAACACCATGTGTTTGACAAGGACAGTTTTTCCATACAAACTCTTATGGCAGCCCTTGAATCCGATTTTAAAGAGC
>JAKSAU010000468.1 GCA_022361535.1 Desulfobacterales bacterium | reverse complement strand
TGAACCCTGGAGGGGCAATGGAAGATGGAACCCCCGGGTCGGAAATCTGCGGTTTTGGGAGGGAAGGGAGAATAGGGGGGCGTGGCGGCGGTGACAGGGGCGGTGGCCCGGGGGGAATGGTTTGAAAAGACCAATCCCCCACCGGCCGGGCCGGTGGGGGATTGGGGATGATTTCCAAACGGGTCGGGTTTACATGGACTCCCCATAGGAGGTCTTGAATTCCATGCCGTCCCAGGCCTTGGCGTCGTAGAGGCCTTTTTCCTTTCCGTCTTTAACCCATTCTTTTCTCAGGGTGTTGAGGAAGTTTTTCTTCTCCTTGACCAGCTTGTCAAAGGGCAGACCAATGACCTTCTGGGCCTTTTCCTTGGTGGAGAAGTCCGGGGCTTCGTAGGCAGCAGCATTGTACTTGGCCAGGATTACCTTGAGTTTGAGGCGGGCTTCGTGGCCTTTGTTGATGGCGGAGCCCAGGATTCTCAGGGTCTCTTCTGGTGCATGGAAGAAGGAACCGTGGCTGGCGATGGAGTAGTCCCATCTCCACTGGGCATGGCGGATGTCCGTGAGGGCGTCCTTCATTTCGGCTTCGGTTGCACCCAGTTCCCATGCCTTGCCGGCTTCCAGGTGGGCCTTGCCGATGGTGTCCATTGCCAGGTCGTTGAGTTCGTTCTTTCTGGCCAGTTTCCGCTCAACTGTTTCTTTGAGTTCTTTTTCTGTTCCCCTGTGGCAATTCATACAGGTGGTGCCCATGTTGTCCAGGGGGCTGCCAACGGTATGGGAGGAGTATTTGACGCCGCCTTCCCGGGTATAGGGCATGTGACAGTCTGCGCAGGATACATTGTTCAGGCCGTGGGCACCTGTCTTGAATATTTCATATCCCGGATGCTGGGCTTTAAGCATGGGGGTTTTACTGACCTTATGGGTCCAGTCCTTGAAACCTCTTTCATCATAGTAGGCTTCCATGTCTTCCACCTTAAGACCATTGTCCCAGGGGAAGGTAACAACCTTGGCGACTTTTTCCGTACCGTCCTTGTCCGTCCAGGGGGTCTTTTTAAAGTAGTACTCGGAGTGACACTGGGCACAGACCAGGGAACGCTTGTCATGGTGGGTGGCCTTTTCCGCAGGCAGGCTGCCTTCATTGTCCAGAGCTCTTTCCAGGTGGGGACGGGTGAGGGTCAGTTCCATGGTTTTAGGATCGTGGCAGTCCAGACATCCCACGGGATTGGAGATCTCTTTACCCAGCCGTGCCCATTTGCCGGTAAAAAAATCCAGTTCCCCGTGTTTCTCCATATACCGGGGCACGTCGGTGGACTTACAGGTCATACAGGCTGTGGGCATCGGGCCTGTTTTGTCATCCACGGGGGCACCGGTCCGCAGCGTATTGATGTTATCTTCGAGCATATAGTAATGCCCCCTGGGCGCATTATAGTCTTTTGAAAATCCATACCCTGCCCAGAGCACGATCAAGGCCGGATCTTTTTTAAGCATATCATCAATCTGATCGCTTTCTTTGGTTTTCATATAGGAATCATACTGGCGCGGATAGTATTTTCCCCATTCACTGCTTCTGGACTCAGACTTGGGAATATCGGCAGTGGAACTGATGGCAAGCGCATTCATGGCTTTTTGCTCTGCTTTATTCTTGTTGATGGACATCCCCAGATAGACCAAGCCGACTATCGCAAATGCACAAACAATTGTGATCACTAAGGGTTTTTTCATCTTACTTGTCTCCTTTAGTCAATTTATATAATTCTTTTACCCCGATGTTGTTTGGGGTTGATGTCAGGCTTCGGGTGGATCCATGGGGTGTCATCCTGTGGCACTCCCAGCATTTCCGATCATCCATGGGGCCTTTACGGTTAACGCTTGCACTCTCCATCATATTGGAAACCAATTCCCTGTGGCATGAAATGCAGTTTTTCTGCACTCTTTCGGAGGCATTGTCACTGATCCGGACATTATTGGGATATGTCCTCATGGTCATGGCCACGGAATGGTTGAATCCGTCACGGCTTTTGGCGATCATCTTGTCAACAAAGGAATCCCTGGGCAAGTGGCAGTCTACGCAAGTTGCCCTGTCCCTGTGGGAACTATGCTGCCAGCTGGCATACTGGGGATTCATCACGTGGCAATTGATACATACCTTGGGATCTTCGGAGAGGTATGAAATCATGTTGGAGGCATTCCCTACATATGCTGAAAGACCGATCAGGATGATGACAGATCCCAGCGCAATGTACTTCATCAGGTTGTCTGTTTTCATACGTGTCCTTTCGTCCGGTGGCCATGCCTTCCGCTGTTGCCAGGTATGAGCCAGACCGTTTTGTTTATCGCTGTGATTCCAATGATCTGTATTCATATCAGATTCGTATGTAAACGGGGTGTTAAAGGATGTAACAAAGATGTTAAATTTAACCGGATCTTCCCGGATCGTTGAACTGATATTGAAAAAAAACCGCTTATCAGGCAATATAGCTCATGCTTTCTTATATAAAACAGCGGGTTTCGCTCAAGTATATCCTGGTGACCTCCGTCACCATTGCCTTTGTCTTTACCCTGCTTTATTTCTGGATTTCCCACCAGGAAAAGCAGTTGATCATGGAACAGGTCAAAAAACAGGCAGTTATTTTGCACAAACAAATCGTACTCACAAGGGAATGGGTCTCCGATCGCAATTACCTTCTGGTCAAAAAGCAAAAGGACAGACCTGTGACATCCTTTTTGCGACATGCGGAAATCAAGGATGATCAGGGCGGGATCTACGTTAAAATAACCCCTTCCATGCTGACCCGCCAGCTTTCAGACTATGCAATGAGAAGCAACCTATATTCCTTTAATCTGACCAACCTGCACACCATGAATCCTGGTAACCGGCCTGATGATTTTGAAGCCGATGCCTTACTGCGGTTTATTTCCGGCCAGGCAAACGAAGCCAGCCGTATTGAAACCCACGCCGGCAAAAAGGTATATCGGTATGCAGCCCCCCTTCCCATAAAACAAAGCTGCCTGAACTGCCACAAGGACATGAAGGAGAAAACAGGTGGGGTAGGCGGCTGCATCAGCGTGTTTATTCCCATTGAGCAGGTCCAGAAGTCCATTAACAAGAACAACCTCATTCTTTTTCTAACCATGACCAGCCTCACCGGTTCGGTCATTGTTATTCTGTTTTTCTTTACCAACCGCCTGATCTTCTCCCCAGTAAAAAAGATCCGGAAACTCACCCAACGCATCCGGGTTGAGGAATTTGAGGACGGCAGTGTTGAGCTTCAGGGAGATGAACTCAATGAATTTGGAAACATCTGCCACGTGATCGACAAAAAACTCAAAAACCGCCACCATGAACTGGAACGAAAAATTCAGGAGGCCACTGAGGATCTCTATGCCACCACCTTGAACCTAAAGCAGGCCAACGAGGAACTTACCGCCCTGAACACGGCCAAAACCGAATTTTTTTCCGATATCTCCCATGAGTTGCGGACACCGTTGACCTCTATCAAGGGGGCTGCGGATATCCTCACCCGAAAATCCTCCTGCAGCGATCCCATTTACCTGGACATCATAAAGAAAAATACAGATCACCTTATCAGAACCATCCTGGATTTTCTGGATTACTCAAGAATAGAAGCGGGCCGGCTTGAACTGGATTATACCCATGAATCACTCACAGAAATCATTCAGGAGGTGATTGATGCCAGAACGGCAGAAGCCGTGGAAAGACAACTGACAATTGACTTTAACGCCCAAGAAAATTTTGAGGCCCGGGTGGACCGGTATCGTATCTACCAGGTCGTTTCCAATCTCATGGCCAATGCCATTAAATTTTCCCATGAAAAGGGCCTGATATCCGTTACCATTGAAGCCATAGGAAATGAACTCACGGTTTATTTAGCAGACGAGGGTATAGGGATTGATCCCGAATACCATCAGGTCATTTTTAAAAAATTTCAACAAGTACCCCGGGCAAACGGCCAACCGGATTTTCAAAAAGGGTCTTCAGGCATCGGGCTTGCCATTTGCAGGGGGATTGTAAAGGCCCATGGCGGCAACATCCGGGTGGAAAGCCTTAAAGGTGAAGGAAGCACATTTATCTTCACCCTTCCCCGGTCCTGACCATAGCTCCCCAAAAAGGAATGAAGAATGGAACCATTTAGCATTTTGGTCGTCGACGATGACCCTGATATCCTGACCATTATCAGAGACAATCTCGAACTGGACGGGTATATTGTATATACCGCCGAAGGCGGCAAGGAGGCCATTGCGACTTTTAAAGCCAATGCCATAGACATGATTGTGCTTGACCTCATGCTCCCGGATATGGACGGAATCCAGGTGTGCCGAACCATCCGGACCTCCTCCCATGTGCC
>JAKSAU010000013.1 GCA_022361535.1 Desulfobacterales bacterium | reverse complement strand
TTTCCAAAAGGAGAAACATATGTTCAGAACATTCATTTTTTTATCAATTCTTTTACTAGCTTTTACATCACCGGCTTTTTCCGATGAGGAAGAAGCAGCCCAAACCCGGCCCAATCCGCTGATGATTCAAGAACAGGGCGCTATAAAAAATGTTCAGAAAACGACAATGACACAGTCCGGTGTTCCTGGCGCAAACAGCTATATGTCAGAAGAAGAAGCCCAGACCAGAAAAGTGAGTAATTCAAAAATGGCCACGGGCACGGCTGTCTCAGACCAACAGTCAGCCAGCCAGATAGGTGTAAACAAAAAAGCAGCCATGCCATGATTGACTGTCAAAGACTGTGTTGAATGTTTGGTGGCTTATTTAAAAGGCAGATTTGGTGGTGATAGAGTAAATTATAGAAAGCCTCGGTTATAGAAGCCGACGGTATGTATCAAGGTCTACCTCCGTATAATGGAAAAAGTGATCGTGAACCGAATCTGCAAACGCTTCAAACTTCCTGTACGCATCCTGATCTAAAGAAGCAGAGTAAAGATTTACAACAAGATCATGAGCTATGTAATCCTCGCTGACTTCTATAAACCCCTCATCCCTGCTCCATGTCACCTTTGATGCCTCGCCCCTGGAAACAATCCCTGACACCACATGGGAATGGTCAATAATCACGATAAGGTAGCGCTCTTTTTTCTCGGCCATATATCGTTTAATACGGCGGTGTGGTACCAGGTCTTCATAAACCTGTGCTGTGCCAAAATAAATCCCTCGCAGTTTAACCCCCCTGTCTAAGGCATCATCAAATTCATCTGTCAATGCGTTTAACTCTTCATCCCAAATAGAGACAGCGACCCTTTCCCTGGCCCCTTTAATCAACACCTGCAAAAAGGAAATAATGTTTTCCCTGCCCTGGATAACCACCAGCTTGTCATCCTGTTTGGGTTCACGGTAGAGCGTACCGGCATATTGGGCCAGGTCATCAAACGTTTTATTGTACCGGGCCCTGAGCTTTTTGATGAAAATTTCCGGTTCCATCGGGGTATATACCCGGTTTTTACCTTGAGTTTCTTCAAAAACCATTTGCTTGGAAATAAGATTTTTAAGTACTTCATATATCCTGGACCTTGGAATCCCGGACGCTTTGCTCAGAGCATAGCCGTTCACGGGAAATTCCTCAAGCAGGGTCAGGTAAGCCCTGGATTCATAAGCAGAAAATCCAAGGGTCTTCATCTCCTCCATCATTTTTTCATCCATGGCAACTCCTTGTCAGTTCCTGGTTTAGAAAAAAGTCAGCGCAAGGTACGTCACAGCGACAGATCCCAGTACCGGTATGATAATTCCGCCACGGAACAACCCATAAACCAGGGTAAAACCCAGCCCTGCCAATGCAGCACCCGGCATATCAGGCGTAGCTGTCAGTACACCGGGGATAATCAGGGCACCTATGGCGGCCACCGGAATGGATTTTAAAAACGCATTAACAACAGGTGGTACTTTCATGTTGCTGAAGAAAAGGAATGGAGCCAGCCTGGGCCCGTATGTTACGGCAGCCATGCCCAGGATTAAAGGTATCAAATTTGAACTATCCATGGACTTCCTCCTCTTGGGATACATTTAAGCTTAACGCTGCACCGATCCCTGCAATGATTAGGATACAGACGATGATACTCCACCCTTTAGGGAGCACATCCAGATAAACCAGTACCCAGTTGAGAAGACCCGATGCCAGTGCCAGAAATAAGGACCTGTATGAAGATTTGATTTCCGGCATGAGTATAGCTAAAAGCAGTGCATACAAGGCCACCCCCATACTCTGCGTCAGAACAGGAGGCATGAATCCGCCCATGAGAAATCCGGCAAGAGTCCCGGAAACCCATCCGGAATAAGCAGAAATCTGGACAATAAGCACAAACGTACGGGTCAGTTTTTCCCGAGTAAATGAGAGTACGGAAAAGACTTCATCAGTCACCCAAAAGGCAATGGGAAAATACCACCTCTTTTTTGATTCCTTTATCCGGATCGCTAAATATGTGCTCATAAGAAAATGCCGGAAATTGACCAATAACGTAGTCAGGACAATACCTAATGGCCCCATCCCGGTCATGAGCAAATTAAGGGCAATAAATTGGCTGGCCCCTGCAAACACAACAGATGAGAATAAAAATGTCTCCAGCAGGGAAACCCCGCAGGTTTTAGCCAGGATACCAAAAGCCACCGCGGCCGGGAAATACCCGATAAAGATAGGTATCCCTGCCCGTATCGCAGCTTGTGTGTTCTGTTTATCCATTCAATACTCCTTGAAAATTATTTAGTGACTATTGTAGTAACTACTATCAAGTTGTCAACATCTTTTTCACCAATGGGTATCGCTAAAAATAAGGATTTTGGTTTGATTCCAAAACTTAACCTATAACGGTTCACAACAATATGTTCTTCTATAATGCAAAGAGAGTAATTATCCGTAGCATCCTCAGAAGGTATTGCCGTTTGAGCACTTAGGCTCGTTTGTTCTAAGAAGACGGCATCAGGCGGATTTTTTGTAAAAAAATTCGGCAGCCGCTTCTTAGAATAAACGGGCCGGTTTTTGTTTATGGGATGCCCTTGTTCTCCAGGCCAATCGGAAATTTATTTTGAGAATTGGTATAACG
>JAKSAU010000569.1 GCA_022361535.1 Desulfobacterales bacterium | reverse complement strand
GCTTCGGGAAAACCCATTGCGCATTTCCTGGAATTCCCGCCTAAAACTGTCCCAATGGAGCATGCACCTTTTTCACTGATTACCTTTTGTTTGATCCTGGTATTTATCCTTGCAACCTGTCTGCCTTTTGTAAAAACAGCATTTGCATACACGCCTGCCGCCAAGAAAAAAAACACATATCCATTTCCCTGGTGGGGATTTTTATCTCTTGCCTGGGTGGGAACGTTCTGGTGTCTTGCCTGGACACGGCTTGATTGGTTTGCACCGTTTCAGCCCCATACTTTTTTTCCCTTATGGCTGGGTGTTATCATATTGATCAATGCCGCATGCTTCAGGCAAAAAGGTTCCTGTCCGCTCACAAAAAACACTGCAGCATTTGTAAAACTTTTCCCCGTATCAGCACTGTTCTGGTGGGCGTTTGAATTTCTAAACCGATTTGTAGGGAATTGGTATTACACAGGTTCCGAATATCCTGCCCTGACTTATTTTTGCCTTGCCACACTTAGTTTTTCAACTGTGCTGCCGGCCGTGGAAAGCATGAAGGAACTGCTTTTGAACAATGACCGGATCGCAAATGGATTTTCGTTCATGGCACCCATGGACTGGCTGTCACGAAAGCCAGTCGGATGGTTGCTCATAGTGGCAGGAAGCATCTGTCTTGCCCTGATCAGCATTTTTCCGGAAACCTTGTTTTTCACAGTATGGATCGCCCCGTTCTTCATTCTTTTGGGATATGCTGTCACAAAGGGGCTGCCCCACCCTTTTAACGGACTTTTACAAGGTGATTTTACCCAGGTAGGTGCATATGCACTGGCAGCGGTTTGCTGCGGGGTTTTATGGGAATTGTTTAACTTTTACAGTCTTGCCAGATGGACATACAGCATCCCTTATGTCCAGGTGCTCCATTTTTTTGAAATGCCAATCTTAGGTTATGCGGGCTATCTGCCTTTTGGCCTGGAATGTGCCCTTATTATTCATATGATTTACCCCAATGACAGATAGGATACACATGACTTACAACACAACGAATATGAATCATCTCACAGTTATTTTGGTCCGTCCCCAGGGCCCCATCAATATCGGTTCGGTCTGCCGGACAATGATGAACTTCGGCTGCACACAGCTTCGGCTCGTCTCACCGTGCAAAGAATATAAATCCCTGGAAGCCAAAAAAATGGCGTTAAGTGCGTTTAATGTTTTAGAAAACGCTGATGTGTTTGACACCCTGGAAGATGCTCTCCACGATATCCATTCAGCCTACGGCACCACCCGCAGATTTGGCAAATACAGGAAAAACTTTCTCACCCCGGCCACGGCAGCAGGGCAAATTGAAGAAACAAAAGGTGAACTGCACAGCGCACTTGTCATGGGCCCTGAAGATACGGGTCTTGAAACAAGTGACTTGGATCTTTGCCAGCATTTTATAACCATCCCCACCCATGACAGCTATCCGTCTATGAACCTGAGCCATTCATTATCCGTCCTGCTTTATGAAGTATCGCTAAAATCAGATGCAGGGCAAAAATTCTACGATCCCAAGGTTAAGGACCCCGCCACAGGAAAGGAACTGGAATCCATGTTCGGCCATATGAAGCAGACCCTTCTGGACATTGAATACCTTGATCCCCAGAACCCGGACCACCTGCTTCGAACCTACAGGCGAATCTTTGGCAATGCAGGACTAACCTCAAGGGATGTCAGGATCATCCGGGGGTTGATGAGCCGTATTGACTGGACCGAATCAGAACGCCGCAAATACAGCCCTGAAAAGAGTTAAAACGATAGATCCCTACTCCCAGATCATCAGGGGTGGGGCAGAATGCCGCCATAGGTTTGGCCTAAAAAGTTGCAGATGGCAATGGCATCATCGATAAACACTGCCCCTGTTGATAGACTCTTTTTCGCAGAATCAGGCATTGCGGTTCCAGGTGCTAAAACCAGGACCGGACAACTTTGGTTTTCCTCGCCTAGCACGTCCACTACCTGATCTCTTGGCCGTTCAAACTTTACATGGATAATATCAATATCAACCTTGGCTCCGGGTGAATAAACAAAAAAACCTTCCACGACACCGCAGTCCGGGCAGTAGTAAGGCCCCTGGCCGTCTTCGGTCCAGGGGGTGAGCATGAATAACTTGTGGGATTTCATCCTTTTTCTCCTTATGTCCTTTTACTGCAGGGGTTATACTCTTAAGACAGCAACCAGCCTGTCCGGTTTTTCCAGGTAACCGAAAATATCCATCACATCCCGAACCATAATATCGGAAGCCGCCAGCGTTTTTGTGTTCATTCCTTCTTCAAGCAGAACCGCAATCCCAAGTGCAGCATCTTTGAGCATGACTTCGTCATTGGCACCGTTACCCACAGCTATGGTATTTTCAGGCCCCAAGTCTTTAAGAAAACTGGCCTTGGCCTGACGATGGTCTCCGCCTTCAAGGGTAACCACTGAGCAATCCACATCCTCCAATGCCTTTTTCACAGTGCCGAAAGTATCTGCTGTAATCACATGGATATTTACATTTTTAGCATGGCGGTTCATCTTTT
>JAKSAU010000759.1 GCA_022361535.1 Desulfobacterales bacterium | reverse complement strand
TTGTGGTGTCAGAATGTCCACCGTAATGGACAATATGTTAAATTTTGCAAGAAGAAGTGATTCTTCATTTAACAAGCATAATCCGGTTGAACTGATTGAAAACATTCTGGATTTGGCTAAGACTGAATACAATTTGGTTAAAGGTTATGATTTTAAGTCAATCACAATCCAAAAAGATTTTGAACCCAATCTTCCATTAATAGCCTGCGAAGGGAACCAAATACAGCAGGTCCTTCTAAATTTATTAAAAAATGGCGCCTATGCCATGTTTGAAAAGTGTTCTAAGCGTAAAAACTATAAACCGGTTTTCACCTTAAGGATTCATAAACACCCAGAATCAAACATGCTTCAAATAGAAGTTGAAGACAACGGTCCGGGTATGGACAAAGAGACTCAGCAAAAAATATTTGATCCTTTTTTTACTACCAAGCCTGTTGATGTCGGTACGGGTCTTGGTCTTTATGTGTCTTATTTTATTATTACAGAGAACCATAAAGGCACAATGGAAGTTGAATCTGAACTAGAACACGGCACGAAGTTTCGCATTCAGTTACCTAATGATCATCACTAAAAGTGATCTTGCCTTAGACAGAAACCAATTACAATTTATTGCAGGATTTGACCCTCTGGGCATTATGTTCCAATCGTATTCGAATGCATTCCCTGACTTAGGTCCCTGCTTAGAAAAGATTTTTAAAATGGAGTAATTATGAAGCTTAAACTCACATCGAAATTGATAGTTCCCTTGAGCACCTTGGTCGTTTTAGGGTTGGGTATTACCATTTTCATGTCCAATTTCAATGCACGCAAAGGACTTGAAAATGCTGTTACCGAAAAATTACAGCATATTTCTAAGTCAGCACAATCCAAAATTACAGACTGGATGAGGCGGAATATCATCAGTGTGGATACCTGGGCTCGAATGGATGTAATGGCAAATTCATTGGACTCTAATGATATGGAGTCTTCCAGGACATCGGCCAGTGCACAGATGAAATATTATATCGAAACCCATAAAACCTTTTCAGGGATGCGTTTGACAGATCATACCGGTCTTGTTGTTGCTTCTTCCCATGCTAAAAACATAAATAAGGTCAATGTATCAAAACGAGAGTATTTCAAAACCTCAATTAAAGGTAAACCATTTATTTCCAAGCCGCTTATCAGCTCTACCTCAGGTAAACCCATTCTTGTTGTCTCAAATCCCGTCAAAAAGGATGGCCGGGTTTTGGGGATTTTATATGTGGTGATCGACTTAGGAGGGTTTACTGAAAAACATTTGGATAATATTCAGGTTGGTGATACCGGTTACGTATATATGATTGATGACAAAGGTGTTGCCTTGGCCTATCCGCCAGACAAAGAGCAGATAATGAAACTGGATCTGGGTGGGTTGGATTTTTGTAAAAGTATCTTGGAAATGAAAAACGGAGTATACGCTTATGAGTATAACGGTGTGTCCAAAATCACAGCCTTTAATCAGGTGCCGTTAACCGGATGGGTGGTGATAGCAACTGCACCTGAAGAAGAAGTTTTTGCAGAAGCGTTAAAGTTAAGAAACACCCTCATGGTTATAGGGATAGTTGTTATTCTTGTCCTTGTTGCCGGGAGCATTATTCTGGTTCGCACTCTTGTGGTCACTCCCATAAAGGCAGTTGTAGACGGTCTAAAGGAGATTGCTAATGGTGAGGGCGATTTAACTTGCCAATTGCCGGTTCACAGACAGGATGAACTAGGAGAATTGTCCACGTGGTTTAATACTTTTTTGGAAAATCTGCGTAGAATTGTCGGTGATATTGCGACTAACTCTGGCCAGGTCGGTGACGCTTCAGAAGAACTGCTTGGTATTGCAAAAGATCTTGCCAAAGGTGCAACCCAGACATCTGAGCGGGCTGATACCCTGTCCACCGCCTCGGAGGAGATGAATACAAATATGAGCGCCATTTCCAGTACAATGGAAACCACCATGGATAACACTTCCATGGTGGCCGCATCTACAGAAGAGATGACCTCAACCATCAATGAGATTGCAAATAATTCCGAAAAAGCCAGAACCATAACAGTTGAGGCGGTAAGCCAGGCTGATACGGTTTCCGAGAAAATGGCCAATCTGGATAAGGCGGCCTTAGATATCGGGGCTGTGACAGAAGCAATAAATGACATTTCTGAACAGACTAATCTTCTGGCGCTAAACGCAACTATTGAAGCGGCCCGGGCCGGAGAGGCGGGAAAAGGTTTTGCTGTTGTGGCTGGAGAAATTAAGGCATTGGCCAATCAGACAGCACAGGCCACGGCAGATATCAAAGCCAAGATAACCGGGGTGCAGGATACTACCCAGACAACTACTGAAGAGATTGCATCAATTTCTGGGATTGTGAATGATATCAATGAAATTATTAGCAGTATCGCCGCGGCAATACAGCAGCAATCCGCTGCGACGGGAGAAATATCAAATAATGTGAATCAATCCTCCCAAGGAATTGAAGATGTCACAAACCGGATTGTCCAAGGCACAGAAGTAATTCAGGGTATCAATAAAGATATCTTTTCTGTTAATGAATCTGCGCAAACCATTTCAGGAGGGAGCCAGAAGGTAGCGGCCAGTGCCGAAGAACTTCAACTTATGGCATCACAGTTAAACGCCATCGTAGGCCGCTTCAAGTACTAAACGCCAGATGGTGTCACAAGGCTCAGAAAAAGCATAAATCAGAAGCGCGTGCTTTTTCTGAGCCAGACAGTCTATCTTCAATTTCTTGAGCCTGAATGGTTTAAGCACGCTATAAAAGTTATTTAAGTAAATATTTTTTAGGGTTAGTTAAATTATCTAAAAGAACTTAAAATGAATGTTGATAAATTCAATTATGAGGTATATTTAATATGTTACATATTTTATTAATTGTAAAAGTCAACTACCTCCCGGACAGTCAGCCTTCTCGGGTAGCAGTTAAGCTGCTTCCTTTTTCATTTGCTCTCTAACTTTCAAACCCTTTTCA
>JAKSAU010001171.1 GCA_022361535.1 Desulfobacterales bacterium | reverse complement strand
TCTTGGAGTACAGGTTGACGAACTCCAGGGTCTGCCGGGCGACCGTCGCGGCACCCTGCATGTCGTAGTTGTTCACAAAGGAGGGACAGAAGCACTCCTTCTGCTTGATCTCCATGCTGTCGAAGACGCAGCCGTCGGAGTCGAAGCCGATGAAGAAATCCTTCTCCGGCTTGAGGTCCTTGAGTTCCTGGACGGGATCGCTCATTTCGTTTCCTTGCGTTATTTGATACTTAACGAAAGTACACGAGGAATGCGCCGGCGTCAAGGGCAGGCCTCGCGGCGGAAGATCTGCGGTCGGCGGTTGACTTATTGGGCGCATCCGGAGTCAAATGGGCGGGCCGATGTTGGTTTTTGATGAAATCGGCGTAAATTCTTGAATGACGGTCGCCGACGACCGTCGAATCGGTATTCGAAAAAGTCACCAATACGAATGAGCCTCTCGTCCGAAGGGACACCCAAGCGTCCGGTCCGTCGACGGTCCGGAATCGTCATGGGGATGCTCCGTGCCTGGGACGGCTCGATAGGAACGAATGCCAAGATGAGTGAACGGATCCTCCTGGTGGACGACGAGCCCCGGGTCCTCCGAGCCCTGGAACGGGAAATGGAAGAATTCGCCGTGGAACACGGCGTCCGCATCGTCGCCTACGACTCCCCGGTGACGGCGCTGCAGGACATCCGGGAAGATTCCCGGGACATCGCCGTCGTCGTCTCAGACCAGAAGATGCCCTATTTGAAGGGCTTCCACTTCCTCCAGAAGGCGAAAGAGGAGAACCCGGACATCGTCCCCGTCCTTCTGTCGGCCTACACGGACATCGATGACATCATCGCGTCCATCCGGGTCGGCCTGTTTTCCTTCGTGCTCAAGCCATGGGACATCGACCAATTGCTCCACGAAGTCCGCAAGGGGCTCAATCTCCACAGGCTGCGCAAGGAGAACGACCGCAACGCGGCCCGGTTGAACGAAGCCCTGAAATGGGGCGGCGAAATTCAGAAGAAGCTCCTGGAGAGCCGGCCTCCCGCCGACCGGCGGATCGCGTTCTCGGTGAACTACACGCCGATGGCCCGCTACGCCTGCGGCGGCGACTACTACGACATCGTGCCCCTGGACTCGAACCGCTACCTGGCGCTCATGGGCGACGTGTCGGGCCACGGCGTGAAGGCCGCGTTCATCACCTTCATCCTGAAGACCCTCCTGAACGAAATCATCGTCGAACGCCGGCAGGCCC
>JAKSAU010000900.1 GCA_022361535.1 Desulfobacterales bacterium | reverse complement strand
CCATGGGTGGAGGTATGTCCGGTTTGAGTATAAGGGTAAACCACAATCCGCCCCGGTCTGAAACCCATTCCCTGTTGAGTCTTCCCCTTCCTTTGGTCTGGTGCTCGGCCACACAGCAACTCATATGCGGGGCTCCCTCTCTGGCAAGTAGCTTCGCTGTATCCATAGTGGTTTCAACTTCCTGGAAATGGAAAATCTGTTCCTGAAGTTCGAGGGGAAAACAAAAGGGTTCTAAGAGGTTATCCGGGTCAGCCAAGGCGTAGCCTTTAGGGGAGGATGAGATGGGAATCCTTAAGGCTTTCAAGGCCTTGATATGTTTCCATACTGCGACTCGTGAAATGCCGGTCTGCTCTGATATCTGGACACCGGAAAGGGTTTGGCCCTTTGCATTGTAGAGTAGTTTTAGTACCTGGGTTTGAGTTTTTTGAACTTGGTTAACCTTCATGGGGGTTTATGGTTAACAAAAAAAGAGATGCGGGTCAAGCATAGAGTGATGCAGGATCTCAATAGCAGGGAAAAAAGTATGGCCCTGTGTGCCAAAAATGTTGGCTTCTGCCTTATAAGTTGTCTGTTCGAGATTGAGGAACGGTTCTGCCAGCATCTGAAAACGCGTCTTTCTTTGTATCAGTATAACTGGCACAGACTTTGCTGAATCAGATTATACGCTTGGGCTTGACGCCAAACAATTAAAGTGACAGATAACCAGGTATAATCTACTAAATTATAGAGGGCGCAAATGACAAAAGTTTTCTATGTGAGAAAAAAGACACCGATTATGGGGTATGATACTTGGATGAGCCTGACAAAAGGCTCGTTGAAAACGCGCAGGAGCAGTGAACTCAAAAAGCTTGATAAGGCTCTGAAAACCTATCATACTGAAAAAGGTTCTGAGCGTTCTCTTAAAGCATTAAATACCACTTTTCATGCCTGGTGCAAAAAAGCAGGTGAGCACCGCTTTAAGCAATCTTTGAGAAATCAGCACGGCGCTGTTTCCCAGTTGGAGCGACAGATCGCCGAAACCTTGTCCCGTG
>JAKSAU010000427.1 GCA_022361535.1 Desulfobacterales bacterium | reverse complement strand
GGATGAGGCGGTCCAGGAAATTTTGCTTTTGCTTAATGAAAAAGGATTTGTATGATGAAACCTGTATCCTGGATACACCCGGTCTGGTGGCTGTTTTTATGCCTTGCCTTTTACATGTCAATTTTAGGCTGCGGCCGGCAAGATAAGGCGGAACAAAAAGTTGATCTGGCCATTCAGGTTAACAATTCCAGGATAACGGTTCCCGAGTTTAATGAACAGTTCAAGTTTGAAGCATGGGCTGATCCTGAATTAGATGTCACAAAAGAAAGCCGTAAACGGTTTGTTGATTATCTTATCCAAAAAGAACTGATGATCCAGACGGCAGTGGATCTTCAGTTAGACCGGGAAGATACTTTTGTCAAAGCAATTGAAAAATATTGGGAATCCACTCTTGTTAAAACACTTCTTGATCATAAAACCCGTGAATTAAAAAAAGGAATCCTTGTATCCCGTGAAGAGATGGAAGCGTACTATCTGACCCACAAAGACGAACTGGGACAGCCCTTCGAAGCAGTAAAAGACAGTATTCAAAGTGTTCTGGAATCCAGACGCCTTGAGAAGGAACTCTCCACCTGGATTAAAGAGCTAAAAGCATCTTCTGATATTTATATCAATGAGGCGGTTATAACAAATTAACGGCCAAGGTTCGATCAGGTTTTAAATGCAGATTTGGCAACAATAAAATATGAAAGAACGTCAAGCAGTCTACTGACTTTTTCATAACGATATATCTCCCTTAATGGGAAAAGGTGCAGCCATGGTCCCTAAAAAAACAGTTAAGAGGTACAAACGGCGGCAATATTATATCAAACCAGGGTTTCAGACTCGGTTTACCATACTTTTTTTATCTATTCTCATAATGGGGGGGGTGGTGTCCCTTGGACTCACCTTGGCATTTACACAGGATTCGCTTACCTCCACCTATGTAGATTCAAAACTCGTCATCCAGAATACTTCCCTTGCTATCATGCCTTCTGTTATTTTTACTACGGTTTTGACTACTCTTGGAATCGGGAGCATAGCCGCTTTGTTCTTTCTTGTTATATCCCATAAAATCGCAGGCCCGATCCACAGATTTGAGCTTGACATTCAGCGCGTTGCCAAAGGAGACCTTGCCACCCGGATACGGATTCGAAAAAACGACCAATTCCAAGAACTGGCAATATCTTTGAACCAGATGATTTCAGCCTTGAACGAGCGGGTGTTGGAGATCAAAAAAGAAACCGAAGTAGATTCCAACGAAACAGGCACTGGGGTACGAATTAAACAGAAAATTGATGATAAATTCAAATTGTAGCAGGTCGGCAATGACCCGATTTATCTTTTTTTTCCTGTTGGCAGCAACCCCTTTGTTTTGGGCTGAGTATGCGTCAGGAGCACAAACCTGGAAGCGTATCAATACCCGATATTTGATGATACAGTATCAGTCCAGAGGTGATCTTGAGCGGTTTGACAGAGGGATTGAGCCGGTAAAACATGTTGCCGGCTTTTTAGGGTTTAAATCATCAGAAGGCCCGAAAACAAATTCTTTATCCGAAAAACTGGATCTTCTGGTTAAAAAAGTTCAGTTGATCTTGGACATGCAAAAGCCCATCATGGTCAACCTTAGAATCTATCCCGGACCAAAAGAGCTGAAGATCGCATATTTTAAGCTCTACAAAAAACAAAATCAGCCACGTGCCTGGTATCTGTATGAAACCAATACCATTTATATGAATGCACAGGATGTGTCGTCAGGCATGCTGGCCCACGAAATCGCCCACGCTGTCATCGATCATTACCTGGAGGCTCGTCCACCGAGGGCTACAGCTGAAATTCTTGCCAGGTATGTAGATGCCCATTTGAACGATGAGGCCAAGGTCTATTAAATTTAGGGTGTCTTAACAGTTAAAAACCTGAAAGCCCTTATTCTATTGAAACGCCTGTTAATTTATACTATTTATTCCGGGTAACTTGAAAGTTTTAATTAGGCGGGCGGAAGCCAGCCCTTAATTTAAGGATGAAGCACAGAGAATGCATAGAAAAGGCATAATCCTTGCCGGTGGATCAGGTACAAGACTTTACCCGCTTACCTATTCGGTAAGCAAGCAGTTGATGCCTGTATATGATAAACCAATGATCTATTATCCCTTGTCCACACTAATGCTGGCAGGAATAAGGGAAATTTTGATAATTACAGCCCCCCAAGATAAAGCGTTGTTCCAGCACCTTTTGGGAGACGGGACCAAATGGGGCCTTAATCTTACCTATGCAGCCCAACCATACCCTGATGGGTTGGCTCAAGCTTTTTTGATCGGGAAAAACTTTATCGGAAATGATCCCGTTACTCTAATTCTCGGTGATAATATTTTTCATGGTGAGGGGTTGTCTGAAAGATTGCAGATCCTTGCAAAAGAAACCACTGGGGCCGTCGTTTTCGGGTATTATGTTAAGGATCCTGAGAGGTACGGTGTAATTGGGTTTGATTCGGATGGAACCGTGACATCAATTCAAGAAAAACCAGACAACCCAAAATCAAACTATGCGGTTACAGGGCTTTATTTTTATGATAACGACGTGGTTGAAATTGCCCGGCAAGTTAAGCCATCAGAACGTGGAGAGCTTGAAATCACAGATGTAAACAACGCATACCTGGCCAGGGGGGATTTGCAGGTGGATGTGCTGAGTCGCGGAACCGCCTGGCTGGATACCGGAACCCATAGTGCACTCTGGGATGCAGGTGCCTTTATCAAGGTTGTGGAAGAACGGCAGGGGCTTAAAATAGCGTGTCTTGAGGAAATTGCTTTCCGCATGGGATGGATTTCTTCCCAACAACTTGAAGACCAAGCGATTAAGTTGGTAAAGAACGGTTATGGTCAGTATCTGATGGATATTTTAAGGCGGGAAAAAAGAAGATGAAATATACCCGTCTAACGATACCGGATATGATACTGCTGACACCCAATGTGTTCGAAGATCCCCGCGGATTTTTTATGGAAACATTCCGGGATGAGGACTTCCGGACTCATGTAGCTGACATTGGATTTGTTCAGGACAATCACAGTTGTTCGGTTAAAGGAACGTTGCGGGGCCTGCATTATCAGCTGGGGCGGCCACAGGGAAAACTTGTCCGTGTTACGCAAGGTCAGGTTTTTGATGTAGGGGTGGATTTAAGAAAATCTTCCCCGTATTTTGGGAAATGGGCAGGCCAGATTCTCTCTTCTCAGAATAGGAAAATGCTATGGGTTCCCCCGGGATTTGCTCATGGATTTTATGTGCTCAGCGACAAAGCCGAGTTTTGTTACAAGTGTACGGACTATTATGCCCCGGAACTTGAGCGCTGTGTCCTGTGGAATGATCCCCAGATCAAGGTTGATTGGCCACAGCTTATTAATACAGATCTTATTTTATCGGATAAAGACAAAAACGGCGACTTATTAGCTGATGCAGAGGTATTCTCATGAAAGTGCTCCTGATAGGGGCAAACGGCCAGTTAGGGCATGCTCTTTACCATACCCGGCCTGATGATGTTAAAATTTTGCTCTGTGATTACCCTAAGATTGATTTTGTTAGTGACAGCAGCATCCGGAACTGTGTTGAACGCTACAATGTGGATTGGGTTATAAATGCGGCTGCATACACGGCGGTAGATAAGGCTGAAAATGAGCCGGAATTAGCAAATAGAATAAACAGAGACGCAGTAGAGACCCTGTCTTTAATATGCAAGAAAAAAAGTGTTCGACTCGTGCATATTTCTACAGATTTTGTGTTCAGCGGTGCCAATTTTAAACCATGGTTACCAAAAGATAATCCTGATCCAGTTTCCATATACGGCTCCTCTAAACTAGAAGGTGAAAATGCAGTAAAAGACATACTGGGGAATCGAGCCCTAATTATTAGGACGGCTTGGCTCTATTCTTCACACGGCACCAATTTTGTTAAAACCATGCTGGATTTAATGACAAGCAATGAAAAGCTAAATGTGGTGGATGATCAAATCGGCACCCCGACATGGGCAACAGGACTTGCTTCGACCGTTTGGAAATTAATAAAAATGAAATTGGGAGGGATGTATCATTGGACGGACGCCGGAATAGCATCCTGGTATGATTTTGCAGTGGCTGTCCAGGAAGAAGCTCTGAATTTAGGACTGCTGGAAAAAGAGATCCCAATCCTTCCCATCAGCACTGATTCCTTTCCCCGGCCAGCCAAACGGCCCCACTACAGTGTTCTGGATAAACGGAAAACCTGGGATAAAACAAAATGTGAACCAATGCATTGGCGTAAACACCTTAGAATGATGTTAAGGGAACTTGTTTAGTGAGAAACCTGATTGTAACTGGTGGGGCCGGGTTCATCGGCACCAATTTTGTATATTATTGGAAAAAAACATATCCTGAAGACCGGATCATAGTGTTGGACGCTTTAACGTATGCAGGAAACAAGCCTAATCTGGATGGGCTAAAGGAGCATCCAGGATTTATTTTTGTACATGGCGATATTCTTGGTCAGGACCTGGTGGAAGGTTTGATCATTGATTATGATATTGATACCATTGTTCATTTTGCAGCAGAATCTCATGTAGACCGGTCCATTGTCGGACCGGACGCCTTTATCCAGACCAATATCGTGGGCACACATTCCTTGTTAAAGGCTGCAAAAAAATGTTGGTTAGATAAAGGAACAGGGAAACCTCATAGATTTCATCATGTATCTACAGATGAAGTTTATGGTACTTTATCTGCAGATGGTCTTCCGTTTTCAGAGACTACTCCCTATGCGCCTAATTCCCCATATGCCGCCTCAAAGGCCTCTTCAGACCACCTTGTTCGAGCGTACCATGAGACTTATGGACTTGATGTGACCACCTCAAATTGCTCTAACAATTATGGGCCATATCAATATCCTGAAAAATTGATCCCGTTGTGCCTTGTGCACATTCTTGATGGGAAATTCATCCCCGTTTACGGAGACGGACGCCAAATAAGGGATTGGCTTTATGTAGATGACCACAACCGTGGTGTGGATTTGATTTTACACCATGGGAAAACAGGAGAAACTTATAATATCGGGGGACACAATGAACGGGTGAATATCGATATCATCAATCTGGTCTGCTCTATTGTTGACCATCGGTTTGAAATAGATTCAACACTCGCGAATCGGTTCCCTTTTTCGCCACCTGCAAAAGGTGATAAGTCAGATTCACTGATTACCTATGTGGAAGATCGGGCCGGCCATGACAGACGATATGCAATTGATCCGGAAAAAATCCAGACCGATCTTGGATATCGTCCAACCTACGATTTTACCTCGGGAATTGAAAAAACCATTGACTGGTATTTGAATAATGAACCTTGGTGGCGAGCGTTAATGAAACAATCTTGAAATAAGCCTTCATAAAGGCTGACTCTTTGGTAGCTCGTTACACCGTTTGCCAAGTGAATGAGAAATAGTTTGCACCATAAATTTTTATCGCGTTAACATGAAAAGGGTGGATAATTCCTTTAGCAATTCATCAGCATCAAATGCTTCAGGAAAACTATTTTTATGATCTAAGATTAGTTTTATAGCCTTTTGGGCAGAAGACTTCGCCGGTTCCATGCGGCCTGCTTCATGAAGAACATGGGCACCTGCCATGCGGATGAGTCCTTGGATAGCCTTTTTAAAATTTCCTTCTGCCTCTAACCAAATC
>JAKSAU010000822.1 GCA_022361535.1 Desulfobacterales bacterium | reverse complement strand
TCGTCCCGAGAGCAGCCCATGGCCAGGGAGAGAACCGTCAGGAGAGATGCGGTGAGGAGGAACGCCGTTCTGTTCATGTGTTGTGTCCTAAGTCGTCGTATCGTGTTGTCGTGGAGGAGCAGAACGATGGTATCACGGCGCTGCTGAAGAGAGAAAGGCAGTTTTTTTTACCGGGAAGGAAGGCAGTGCATCCCAATGCTCTGTTTCGGACTCGATTCTAATGGATTTTTCTTGAACACCAAGTCAAGTTTGTGGAGAAACAGATGACTACTGGTATTCTATTGTGCAAAAGAGGCATCCAATGAAAACACATCCATTCTATTGCCAACGACCTGAAGAAGAAGTCATCGAGACGAATCGCTACGTCACACTGGACGAGCTATTGGCTGAAGCAAAACGGATGTCCGAAAAAGGCTATGTTAATATCGGCGTATCGGACTCCAGCAGCTTCCTCGAGATTTCAGAAGAACAAGGTGTTCGCTATGTTCGCCTTTTCGACTCGAGGACGAAATCGGAAGAGCAACGAGAGGCCGGCGACTTCAGTCATGTCGAGTCAATTGCACGGAAGTTCTTCGAGAGGGGCCAAGATGACATCATCGTTGAGGATAACCGCCCGGTCTACTTCACCACGTCTATCTTGATCTCGATCATCATCGGATTGGTCCTCATGATTCTGGCGATCCTTCTCATGACATTCGCTTGGTTTCCCGGGGGCCAATTTGCAATCGTCATCGGACTCGCCTTTATCATCATCCCCCTGACAATCGTCAGAATCAGGCAGAGGTGGGATGCTGTGCGTTCATAGTGACACGGGAAAAGGGCTTTGTATTTTGAATGAATTCGACGGCTCAGATGTGTCACGAAAGGAGGCATTATCAGCAGTTTTGGAGTGGACGCAGACCTGTTTGCCACGAATCACGTTGAGGCCGTTTGGTAGAGTGAGTCGAAGAACGCTTGGAATCGTCGTCTCGATATCCTCAACCCATCGCTGCTGAAATCCGCTTTGATGCCCTTCCTTTTCAAGAAGCCCATCATCCATTCAACTCCGAATTCCGTAGACTCTACGATATAGGAGACATCGAGGCATCGAACTCGATACGTCGAATTCTCAATG
>JAKSAU010000240.1 GCA_022361535.1 Desulfobacterales bacterium | reverse complement strand
TTTTAATAGGAACTACGTATTATCGCCATATAAAATGTTGTTAGCAGCTCGTAGCAAGAAAACAGATGTGAGTAATTGAAATAAACCCGAGAATATGATAATATAGCAAAACCTGTTTTGTTGCATGGGGCCTCCTAGCTTATACGGACTAAACTAGGAGGTTTGAATTGATATATTTACGATAACGAGAACACCGAAACGGAGCAAGAGATGAAAAGAATAGTCTTATCCTTGTGTGCAGCATTGATGTTAAGTCTTTTAGTGAATCCATCATCGGCTCTCGCCGCCTTAACAGTTTTAGAAGACAGCGGTCAGAAGGTGGTCTACGATGACATTAATTCCAAATACTGGTACTGGGATGTCTATGAATGGGCGAATCTCACATACGACGAGCAAATTAATAAGATATCCACTGATTTAGCTGGCGGATACTACCAAGGCACGACCGGATGGCATATGGCGACAGCAGAAGAGAAGACTATGTGGTGGGCGTGGGATTACGCTGATATCGTAAATACCTTTGGGCTTCAATACGGAGGCAATACAACATCTGGACGTATTGATGTGGTCAGCAGCACTGGTCATGAGTCTCCATATATTGATGATACTTCAAAAAGATGGGGTTGGATAGACGACAATGTGACAAGAGATTCGCTTGGTGCATGGGTCGTTACTGATGCACCAGCAGCGGTTCCTGTGCCGAGTGCATTGATCTTGGTAAGTACCGGAATAGTATCTCTTTCAACTGTTAGACGTAGACGTAACTGTCAATCAGCTAGCAAGTAGGGACTAGGTCAATTGAAGGCACGCGGAGTAACCAATACCTCCGTACAAACGATTTGACGAATTAGAGATGTCCTCACACATTCCACTATGTTTCTGTGAGGGACGTTGGATCGGACCAAACTGAGTTTATAGTACATATAGATTTAAGTCTGATGTTACGTCGTTTCGAGCCTTTGGAGCCCCATTTTACCCACTAAGCGGATTCGTAGTTTTGGGGTTCAAGCAGTGGACTCATAATCC
>JAKSAU010000369.1 GCA_022361535.1 Desulfobacterales bacterium | reverse complement strand
TCAAACGACTTGGTAATTAGAGACCAAGTGTCTTGGGATGAGAGCAGCGGCAAAGTTAGGGCAACGTCCTGTACTTTTTATGGTAAGATTGCCGTTCAAGAGCTTGCTTTGACTGATCCGGCCCCTGTTTTGGTACAGGAGGCGTTGTTAAACGGTATTTGCCAAAGCGGTCTGAATCTTCTGCCCTGGACAAAAAAAATAATCGGTTTCAGACACAGAACTCTTTTTCTTAAAAGGCTGGCTGAAGAAAATCAAATGTTTAAAGATCTTCCGGAACTTAGTGATGATGGGTTGATCAAAAATCTTTCAGACTGGTTGGGACCTTTTCTTTCAGGGGTGAAAACTGCTTCCGTTTTAAAGCAGGTTGATCTGGACGGGGCTTTGAAAAGTCTTTTTACCTGGGAGCAGCTTCAAATGATTGACCGCGATGCACCTACCCATTTTAAGGTGCCGTCTGGATCAAGGATACCCATTAGATATGGGGATGAGAACGGACCCTTTGATTCTCCGGTGTTGGCTGTCCGGCTCCAGGAAATGTTCGGGATGACATCTACCCCGGCCATTGCAAAAGGACAGGTACCCTTGACACTTCATCTGCTCTCACCTGCGTCCAGGCCGGTGCAGATTACACAAGACCTTGAGAATTTCTGGGCACGCACTTATAAAGAAGTAAAAAAGGACCTGATGGGGCGGTATCCAAAACATTATTGGCCTGATGATCCTGGATCGGCTAAAGCCACAAACCGGGCTAAGCCAAGGACAAGAAGTTAAAAAATAGAGCAATTGCAGGAATAGATACCGGCTTGTTTATCCTTAGAAACGGCTGCCGTATTTTTTAATAAAAATACGCCTGATGCCTTTTTCTAAGGACAAACAAGCCTATGTACAAGTTAGCTAATAATGGAAAACGAAGATAAAGGAGGAATAGACATGAGAATTGACCAGCCCGGACCGGTGAATGACCGGATTACCCTGCTCGGCCGCAACGAGTCCTGCGTTTATCTGCTGGACGGAAAAGATGAGTATGCATTGCTGGGCGGTGGTATGGCCTATATTGTTCCTGATATTCTAAAGCAAGTCGAAGATCTTGGTGTGCCTCCTGAGAAAATAAAAAAACTTGTGATCCACCATTCCCATTTTGACCATGTCGGCGCTGTTCCCTATCTTAAGAAAACCTGGCCATGGATGGAGGTGATTGCCTCTGACAGGGCCAGGGAATTGCTTTCCAAGGAAAAAGTTGTGGCTGCTATTTCGTCTTTAAATATGATGCTTCTTCCCCAAGAAGGCGTAGAAGATCTGAAAGCAAGCCTTGATATCACGGCCATAGACGTTGATCAGGCAGTTGCCCAGGGTGATGTGGTAAAGTGCGGTGATCTTGATTTTGAAGTCATTGATGTGCCGGGTCATTCATCGTGCTCTATGGCGGTTTACATCCCGGCTTTAAAAGCACTATCTGCATCAGATGCCGGAGGCATACCTTTTGGAGACAGGGTGTTTGCTGCTGCCAATTCCAATTTTGATGCATACCAGGAAAGTCTTGAGAAAATGGCAGCCTATGATACCCAAATTCATTTGTCAGAGCATTACGGGGCCCTCACAGGAGAAGACGGACAAAATTATATGGGGCGTTCAATACAAGAAGCTAAATCCATGCGCCAATTGCTTGAAAGCACTTATGAGAAATACAGGGATGAGAAAAAGACCGTAGATGCCATGGTGGAAACCATCTGCGAACAGGCTCCGTCCAATTTTCTGCCCCGGGAAATCATGGCCATGGTTTTAGGGCAGATGACCCGGTTTATTGCCAAGCAGTATGCATAAAAAGGAGGGTTGACATGGCAGACCAAGACCGCTCAAAGGTATTGCTTGCAGCGCACATGGGAAAAGCAAGAACCCTGTTGTATAGTTTTTTAAACACCCACGGAGTCAGTATCCCGGTGTTGGCCAAAGCCATGGAAGACTTTACCCATACGGTTTTTGCGCTACCAGGAGAAGCCGCCTGCAAGGCCGGGTGCCATTATTGCTGCCATTTGCGGGTAGGGGTATCCATACCTGAACTTCTTGTAATTTTTAATGAACTTCAAGCCCAGGCCAGTGATGAAGATTTGGCGTGGTTCAAATCCCGGATTAGTATGGCGGTTGAAGCAGGTGATACCCTGACAGAGGCGTTTTGGCATAAAAGCCGGACATCCTGTCCGTTTTTGGATGATACCGGCAAATGCCTTATTTATATAGTCCGTCCCTTTTCCTGCAGAGCCTATCATTCTAATGATATGGCGGTTTGCAAAAAAGGATTTGATGAACGCAGGGAAATTCAGGTCCCTTGTTTCCCTCTTTACCGGGCCACTACAGATATGTATTCATCGGTTTTTATCCGGGTATTAAAAGAAAAAGGATATGCTTCTTATCAAGTGGGATTTGTGAAAGGGATGTCCCTTTTATTTAAAGATAAAACCCTGGTGGATAAATGGTTGAATAAAGAGGATGTGTTTAAAGCAACAGCCCTTAAAAATTAAAGGGCAGGGATACATTCCCTTAACTTAAAATGTAGAAATCTGGATTTAAACTGACAGACTGTCTCAGAATTCTAATTCAATGTAGCCACAAGATTTAGCGTTATAATTGGAGACCCAAGTCTGAGCTTGAATACCATTAGTGTTCATCTTGTAAATAATAGTCTGAAAGATGAAAACTATATTATTATTCATATTCTGATAGGGAAAGGACAGAGGCATTCAAAAATGTATTCGAGGGGAGAAAAAGAATGCCTACCGTCCCAAGCCCATACGAACAAGAAGTTAATCTGACAAATCCACCAGTGAATATCGCAGCAGATTGTCGTTTTTGTTCTTCTATCTAATGCATACTTCACACTCTGAACAAAGATAAGGGCGACGGGCACAAGCAGTCCATCGTCCCCAAATCTTTGGCAGCACAATATCCTTTTGAAATATATCCCTGATCAATGGCTTTTTGCGTTAATACTTGTAAATGAGTATGATAGAACCAATTGCCGTTTTCATGGAAATCACCAATATATGCGAACCTTTCACCCGCATCGATCTTTGTCCCTTTTTCAGGCAGTTTGTCACGGTTTAAGTGGCCGTAGAAACTGTAAAATGGCTCAAATGCATCGCTTTCGTGAAACAGGAGCACATGACCGCCGTAATTTCCTTCTCCTGCTTCATATCCGCTGTGGGCCACTGTTGAAGCCAAAGGGGCATGCAATGGTGTACCAAGCTGGACGATGATGTCCAGTCCCAGGTGATAAAACCGCTGCTCCTCCACCATCTGAGGGCACTGGGACAAAACGACTTCCCTGTTTTCAAGATATGAGGAAACACCCCAGAAGTATTTCCCGGCCATCATCGTATCCAACCGTCGCTGGAACTTTTCTTGATCCCGCACATCCAAATTATCGAATACATCACTGGTGCTTGACATGTCCACAACAATGGGATCACCACTCAATTGATTAAATATCGGTTTAATATCAACTTGGTCACTATAGGCAATATAAGGGTATTTCATTTTCAGCATCCTTTTTTAAGAAACAGGAAAATCGTTGGTCTTTAAAAGTCCAGTCACCGGTACCACGGGATGGTTATCTTGCTCCCGGACCGTATCCGGATAAACAAACGCTTCATCCAGGCCTCTGTAATAGGCTGTATCGTAGCATCTCAGCTTTAAATAAAGCGTATCATTTTCCCGGATAAAGGATGAGGTCAACCCGTAATCGGCTTCCCCAAGTTCGGTGGCAATCATGTATCTTGGTATTTCTCTGCCGCTGCCTTCTCTTCTGACCATGGTGGCAATATCTATAACATCGTGGGAATCAACAGGATAACGATTGTTCCATTCCTTTTGTACCGGAAGCCCTGCAACATAAAGGTGATGAAATTCGATGCCGGTTTTACGCACGGTATAGGCCAGATCATGAATCGCCGTGTCAGAATCATTGATCCTGCCCAAAAGCGGTACGTTGCAATATACAGTGATTCCCTTGTTATTGAGCCGACGGGCCAGTTTCTCGTGTGCTTCAGTGAGCTGATCTTTTTGAATCAACCAGGTTTCAACTTCAAGCCGTAACGGGTTGACGACACTTAGCGCATTCTGGTCTCCAAGCGTGTTGATCACAGCTCTTGTATAATCACCCGGAGATGTTATGAATTTTTTGCTGACCAGTCGGACCGCATTGACATGGGGGATTTTTCTCAACATTGACACGATCCGTTTAATATCATAAAGGCAGTCAACAGCATCTTTGTCTGATGAGATCACAACGTCACTAATGCGCGGGTCGGATTCAATATAAGATAGTGCTGCTTGATCTGCTTTGTGGTCGATCTCAACCCGGGTTTCGTGAACCCTGAACAACGAATCTATCCCCGTTTTTACGACAGACCCGGCTGTCTGCCTTTCAGTTGAGAGCATTTTCAGCAAATGCTGAACATTCTCTTTTGAAGCGGGCGGGTGTTTTTTTGAAACTCTTTTCGGCCGGTTTCCTATCAGATACGCCTCATCTCCAATTTGGGCCATATACTGGATGTCAATGGTGCCTTCATCATTCACCCGCATATTGTCAAATTTTTCTTCAAGCGGCGCAAACGACCTGAAATATTCCGGGGTATAGGGCGTCCTGATCCAGATAAAATTATCATTGCCTTCTACCTTTTCCACCGCCCATCCCGAAGTAAACCAGTCCATTTTACCAATGGGCGTGGCTGTACAGATTCTGGGGATCACCCTGTCAGACAGGTGGGCCCGCAGATGAAGGGCGATATCGATACCGTGGGACAACGATTTCCAGTAGATACTGTTGCCGTGAATCGGGCTGCACGGAATATAGATATAGTGCAGTTCGGCACCGGCACCCCTGAGCATGGAGAACAATTGAACCAGTTCCGGTCCCTGATCATTGCATTCACTTAAGAACGGGGTCTGGATATAGACGGCAATACCGCTTTTTACAAGGTCTGATATGATTTCAAGACTTTCAGGAGAGACCTCATCCGGATGAATAAAGTGGGTGGCAAGCTCCATTCGTTTTCCATGCTGCTGCAATTCCAGACTTTTTTGTTTCAGATATTTCAGGTATGCCCCTTCGTTGTCGAGAAAGAGATCAGGATAGTAGGCCACGGACCGTGTGGCCAGACGAATGGTTTGGACATGATCCACCTGCATGAGCCCGTCAATGGTGGCGGCCATGTTCTGTCGGCTCATGAAAGGATCGCCTCCGGTGACCACGATCTCTTTAACGGATGGGGAGTCTTTGACATGCTGTACCGCTTTCTGGACGTCGGCGACACTTGGATTTGCCTCATTTCTGGAATCTTTGTGTTTTCTGAAACAAAACCTGCAGTAAACCGGGCAGCTCATATTTAAAAGGAAAATGACCCGGTTCTGGTACATCTGCTCCAGTAGGCCGTCATGAAACTGACCAATCCAGGTATTGGTATGTCCCACCTTGCCCAACTCTTCTACAAATGGCAAATACTGATACCCCACATCCTTTGATACCATCAGCTGCCGGATGGTATGCCGGGAGAGTCGCACGGGATAGGTATCAATAACATCCTGAAAATCCTGTGCCTGTTGTTCCGGTACCGGCTGGTTGGCTGCGTTTATCAGCTGGTCAGTTGACTTAATAGAGATGTACCCGTTTCCCGGTATGACCTGCTCAAGAAGATGAACAGATAATGCATGGGGCAGTTCAACTGTGTTGACGACTACTTTTTTGCCTTCACCTTTTGAAATGATCTCAAAAACCTTCTTGAAAAACTGGTGTGGATCATTATCAAACCCTGCTGCTGAAATCAGGTTTGAAAATAGTTTAGTGCCCTCACCACTGCCGATTTGATCCCAGAAACCCATCGGTGCAAACGCACTGTTCTGGAACAGTTCCAGAAATTCTACTGTACTGTCAATAAGACTGCTTAAAGGGATGGTGACTTCCTTTTTTGAATGAATAAAACGTACAGTAATCTCTTTTTTTAAATTGTCTTTCATATTAAGTCTTCCTTAAAATTGGCATCTAACCCGGGATAGATTACATGACTTTTTAAACTTAAAATCCCGTTAAATATCCGGGTTGTTTTGCACACATTATCCCACGCCGTTCCCTTTTTTTATCCCATTGAAAGAAACTTCAGGTGGCGGCTTTGTATACATAATAGACCAGGTCGCTTGGCAGGTGATATGCCATCAGCCTGCCGAGAACATCATCTTCTTTTCCCGGTTCGGTCTGAATGATTAAAAACTCCCGTTCCAATCCGCTATCCAGAATTTTCTGCCAGATCATCTGATGTTTTTCCAGAAAGTGATAGATTTGAAGTGTTTCAGAAAACAGAGATTCGTCAGATTGGTTTATATCATTTTCAAAAATGAGGTAACCCTT
>JAKSAU010000510.1 GCA_022361535.1 Desulfobacterales bacterium | reverse complement strand
TTCGGCCTGTTCATCGGCATCGACGATGACATCGACGGCCTGGTGCACATCTCTGACATCTCCTGGACCAAACGCATCAAGCATCCGTCTGAAGTATACAAGAAAAATGACACCATCCAGGCCGTTGTTCTGGATATTGACAAGGCCAACGAACGCTTCTCCCTGGGTATCAAACAGACCCAGGCCGATCCCTGGGAAACCGTCGGGGAACGGTACGAAGTGGGCAAGGAAATTTCCGGTGTCATCACCAACCTGACCGACTTCGGCGTTTTTGTCGAACTGGAAGAGGGGATCGAAGGTCTGGTTCACGTTTCCGAGATCAGTAAGGAGAACGTGAAGAGCCCCAAGGATCACTACCAGATCGGCGAGACCATCACCGCCAAAGTGATGAACATCAACTCCGACGAAAGACGGATCGGGCTGTCCATCAAGCGGCTTGAAGAGGATGATGATGACAGATACCTGGAAGAATTTGCCAAAAACATGAAACCCGCCACTTCCTCCTTCGGCGAGATCCTGAGAAACAACATCCAGGAGCAGATCGAAGCCAACAAAGCCAAGGAAGAGGCTGCAGCAAAAGGCGAGGATGAATAAGTTTTGCTAATCCCTTCAGGGGGGTTTGTTTAGCCCTCATCCTGTGATATCTTAAGGCCGGATAAAACATGCTTTTATCCGGCCTTTTGCCGTTTCAGGGACCCGGTGTGTTATTTTCGAGTGCCTTGTTCCGGCAGACTAACTTTCAACTGGAATTTTAGCTTATGTTTTCACGACGACATCCTTTTCTGTTTTTTATGATGGTTATGGCATCCCTCGGCACCATCGTGTTCCTCGGCATCACCCTCATTGTAATCGTCAGTACAAGGATCATGGCTGCGGGACCATCCTATGCGGCCTCCCAGGGTAATATCGGTATTGTGGAGGTTTCCGGCCCCATTCTGTCTTCCAAAAAGATCATCGAGGATATCCGGGATTTCCGGGAGGATGACGATATCCGGGCGATCATCCTTCGGGTGGAGAGTCCCGGCGGCGGCATCGGCCCGTCCCAGGAAATTTACCGGGAACTGATCAAGACCCGGCAGGCCAAAAGGGTGATCGCCTCCATGGGATCGGTGGCCGCTTCCGGCGGTTACTATATTGCGGCCGCAGCCGAGCGCATCGTGGCCAATCCCGGGACAATTACCGGCAGTATCGGTGTGATTATGGAATATGCCAATCTCATGGAGGTGGCTAAAAAAATCGGAATCTCACCGGTGACCATTAAGAGTGGGGAATTCAAGGATATCGGCTCCCCGCTTCGTGAACTCAGGGACAAGGAAAAGAAGCTGCTCCAGGAGCTGGTGGATGAGCTTCATCTGCAGTTTGTGACCGATGCGGCCCGGGCCAGGAACCTCAAGGTGGAGGAGATGGCAAAACTGGCAGACGGCCGTATCTACACCGGCCAGACCGCCCTGAAGCTGAAGCTGGTGGACCGCCTGGGCAACCTGGATGATTCGGTCCGGTGGGCCGGTGAACTGGCCGGGATCGAGGGGGAGTTGATCCCGGTCTACCCAAAAGAGGACCGGATGAGTTATCTCAAGGAGTTCATGGAGACGCTACTCAAAAATCTCAACGTCACCGGC
>JAKSAU010000764.1 GCA_022361535.1 Desulfobacterales bacterium | reverse complement strand
GGTGCCTCGGTGATGCTGCGGCCCGGCCATTGCCGGTCCGGCAAATCAATCGGCGGAAAGGCAACGTATTTGTCGCCTGGGTTCATTTTGCTATCGGTGGTCATTGTCGTGTCTCCTGCGTCCCCGGGGCACAGTGTGCCGAACAGGGGTAAATGTCTCGTAAAAAAATGGATACGGCGCGGTCACAGCCGCCGGAGGCCGTGGATTACCGGCGGCCGCCGATAAGTCGCAGAAGCGCTTTGCGCGAAATTTCAAAATTCTGGAACATGACGTTGGTCTCGGAAAATAGTGGCGACAAAAGCACGAGTTGCCCGGCGTCCCTTTAGGACACCGGGTAAATAAGGCCGAGGCCGAGCTGCTTTTGTGTCATCAACATCATGCGCTATTCATACGTCGCCGAGTGGCCCAGGGTCAAGAGGGTCGCAATATCCCTGCTGGAGAGGAGTGACGAATACGAGAAATGGCCCGCAAGGTTTTCCATAATGGCCCTATCAATTTGACAAAAAATCTCATTCTATAGGGCCAATAGATTTTCTCTGGAGAGCCATGATTATGACCATCCAAACAAAACCAAGCGTCTGTCCGCTGGATTGTCCGGATACCTGCAGCCTGTCGGTGGACGTCGATAATGACACCGTCGTCGCGGTGCGCGGCAGCCGGGCGAACCCGTATACCAACGGGGCGATCTGCGCCAAGGTGACGAACTCGTTTCCCGATTTCGTGCACGGTGGGAACAGGTTGACTCATCCGCTGCGGCGGGTTGGTCCGCGCGGCGAAAACATGTTTGAACAAATCTCGTGGGATACCGCTTTGGACCTCGTCCATGACGGATTGCAGGACGCCATCAAACGATATGGTCCGCAATCGGTATTGCCGCTGAATTATGCCGGACCGCATGGCGAATTGGCGGCCGGTTCGATGGACCGGCGGCTTTTTCACAAGATGGGCGCGACGTTGTTGAATCGCGGCCCGCTGTGCGGGGCGGTGCGGGGCACTGCGTATACGAGTTTGTACGGTGCGGCACCGGGCATGGCGCCGGAACAAGCGGCCCATGCCGATTTGATCGTGGTGTGGGGTAACAACGTCACAGTCTCGAACCTGCATCTGGCGTCAGTCATCAAAAAGGCGCGGGCGCAAGGCGCAAAGCTAATCGTCATTGATCCAAAACGTATTAAGATCGCCGCGCAGGCGGATTTGTATTTGCAAATCAAACCCGGCACGGATGTCGTGTTGGCGCAGGCCTTGGCTGCCGAGTTGGAACGTCGCGGCGCATTTGATCTATCCTTTATCGACCGTTGGGTGAGTGGCGCCGACACATTCATGGATGAAGCGCGGCAGTACGATATCGCGCGCGTGACCGAGATCACCGGTATCGATGCGGACACGTTCGCGACCACGGCTGATTGGTATGCAGCGGCGAATACTGTCGCCGTGTCGGTGGGGAACGGGATTGAGCGGGGCGCCAGCGGCGGTGCAGGTCTGCGGTCCGCCATGGCGTTGCAGGCTTTGACGGGCAATCACGGTCGTCTGGGCGCGGGTGTTTTTGCCAAACCGGGGCTGGCATTTCCAAAAACCACGGATGCATTGCAGCGTCCCGACTTG
>JAKSAU010000920.1 GCA_022361535.1 Desulfobacterales bacterium | reverse complement strand
TGGTAACGCCGATCTAATTCCCCGCCATTTTCACCGAATTTTTGTCAGCCATTTTCACCGGAATCAACCCGCCATGCATTTACCCATCTGATTCCATCAATCTAATTCACTTCAAAAAGAAATTTTAACAATTTTATTCCATCCATATAATTCCCATCCGTACCCAATGAAACCCTAACCCCGAGGAAAGGGAATGATGGAGCCGATACTTTGTCCCTTCTGTGACACGTTTTTCACCCCCAGGAACAAACTTCAGACTGTTTGCACTAAGCCGGAATGCCAGAAGGCAAGGAAAGCACTTTGGCAACGAAACAAACTGGCTACTGATCCAGAATACGAAAAAGGACAGCGCCTGGCTAACCAGAAGTGGCTTGCCAATAATCCAGATTATTGGACGAGATATCGCCGGAAAAACCCTAAAAAGGCTGACAAGAACAGGGCGATGCAAAGAGTCAGGAACCAAAAAACACAGCCTTCAAAAACCATCGGTATTGCAAAGATGGACTCGGGGAAATCCTTTAATCAAGGCCTTCTCGGCACATTTTGGCTTATTCCAACCATTGCAAAGATGGACCCGGTAAAAATTTTTATCACTACAGCACCGGGCTGTTCGCCATAATTGCAAAGATGGACTTGGGGACGCCGCAAAAATTATGTGCTACTGGTTCAGAAAACTCAATGAATCAGGAGGGTGTCATGATCAAGAAAAAAATACTTGTTCCTGAAAGGGTCCGGGATACCGGCAAAAGCTTTTGTTTCATTCCCCACCGCTTTTTGACAGGCGGTTTCCTTCAATCATTAACCCGTCATGAACTGGCACTGTATGTGTTTCTCGTTTTGGCTTCTGATAAAAACGGCCTCTCATTTTATGGCGACAGGACTATCTGTTCCATCTTGGGGATTGATGAGGGTGACTATGTTTTTGCCCGCAGTTGCCTGATCCACAAAGATTTAATCGTTTATGACGGTACCCTTTTCCAGGTCCTGTCTCTGCCGTCAGGCCCTCACAAAGCATAGGGGGCAAAATGATAGAAAAAAGAATGGTATTTGAAATTCATCGACTCAAGGATATGGGGTTTTCCATAAGACAAATTGCCGGCGCTTTGGGTCTGGACAGGGGAACGGTCAGCAAATATTTGAAACATCCGGACACCGAACACAACCCAAGACCGGTGCGACCTTCGAAGCTGGACCCGTTCCGGGCTATGATAAAAGAAGCTGTAAACCAATATCCTCAGGTTAAAGCCCCTGTGATTTTAGAAATGATCCGGAACAAGGGTTTTGATGGAAAAATTACCATCGTCCGGGACTATTTGAAGTATCTGAAAGAGCAGCGCTCAAAACAGTCCTTTATCCGTTTCGAGTCCCGTCCAGGCCAGCAGATGCAGGTGGATTGGGGACATTTTGGTAGCCTGACATACGAGGACAGCACACGAAAACTGTATGCGCTGGCAGTCATCGAATCATACAGCCGTATGCTGTATGTCTGCTTCTCCCACAGTCAGAACCAGGCAGCCCTTCATCAAGGCCTGGCTGATGCCTTTAAATTTTTTGAAGGTACTCCAAAAGAATTGGTGGTGGATAATATGCTGACGGCTGTGACGGAGCGGTCAGGTACCATGGTCCGTTTTAACGATGCTTTCCTGGATTTTTTACGCCATTTTGGCATTACTCCGGTCGCTTGCAATATCCGGGCACCTCATGAAAAGGGGAAAGTGGAAAGCAGCATCAAATATTTACGGCACAATTTTTGGCCCCTCAGGGATTTTACAGACCTTAACGATGTCAATCATCAGGTCTGTGTGTGGCTTGAAAAAACGGCGAATCAAAGATTTCACCAAACCACCGGTAAAAAGCCGGCGGACCTTTTTACAACAGACAGCTTAAGGTCTTTGCCTGATCCACTGCCGGACTTCAGGGAAACCGAAACCATAAGGGTGGATAAATTCTTTGCTGTCCGTTTTGATGTTAACACATATACCGTGCCGCCCAGACTGGTCGGTAAACAAGTCACTGTTAAAGCAGACAGCCGGACCGTGACCATCTACCATAAAGAGAAACAGGTGGCTGTTCATCACAGGAGCTGGAAAAGGAAAGACCGGGTTCAGTTGCCGTCCCATAGTGAACAGGTCAAAAAACTGAGAAAAAGACTGTTTATGGACCGGCAGATCATGGTGTTTATGTCCTTGGGACAGGAGGCTGTGGATTATCTTGAGAAATTGGCTGATGCGTCTCAACCAATAAAAAAAACAGTTAATCAGCTTTTATCACTCAACGATGTGTATGGTGCGTCTTCACTGATCTGCGCCCTGAGAAAAGCCTTGGTTCATAAGCTGTACGGAGCACCCTACATACAGAATATCCTTGATCAGGAAATGTCGCCTGTAACCATACATCCCCCGGTGATGTTGAAAAATGAAGAGCTTAACGGCATCCGTTTGGAAGAGCCAAGTCTGGTCGAATATGATGCCATCGCCATGAAAAGGATAAAATGATGGATAAGGCTATTGTCAAATTTAAAGAACTCCGGCTGAAAAACTGTGCGTTGAATTTTGAGGAAGTTATGAAATACAGCGATCAAAACAATCTATCCACTCTCCAGACAATAGAGCGCTTGTTGGATATTGAAATCGCCTGTAGGGAAAAAGCCAGGATTGCTTTGCGGTTCAAACAGTCAAAACTGGGGGAAAAGACAACAATTGACCAGTTTGACTTTACCCATCATGAATCCAGGCGAAAAGCCAAAAGCAGAATCTTAAGCATGGTAGATCTTGAATTTATCCATGACAAAAAGGATATCATTTGTATCGGGAACCCGGGTACCGGGAAAACCTTTTTATCCAGATGCATTGCCTACGAAGCCACACAAGCGGGAATCAAAACGCTTTTTACGACAGCTGTGGATATGATTAACCAACTTGTGGCTGCAAAGCAGGATCATACATTGCTCAAAAAGCTCAATTATTACCAATCACAGGATCTTCTTGTATGTGACGAGATCGGTTATCTTCCGCTGGGCAAACAGGGATCAAATTTATTCTTCCAAGTCATTAGTGCCAGGCATGAAAAAAAGTCAACAATCATTACGACAAACCTGCCGTTCGCAAAATGGGGAGAAATTTTTGACGGTACCACTGTTGCCACAGCGATTGCCGACCGCCTTGTCTACAACTCTGAGATCTTTATTATGGAGGGGAAAAGTTATCGAAAGAGATGAAACCGTTTGAAATTGCTGTAATGAAAATAGGTTGCCTTGAATACGGCTCCGATAGGGATTTTTTTACCTTGGCTAAACACCAATGACGGACAGGTGCGTCTGCTAAAATTGGTGGATGGTTTTTTACCGGTGATTTTGGCCGATTTTTACGCCGGTGATATCAGTGAATACCATGGATGATCACTGTGGAAAAGCATAAGGGGCTAAGTTCTCTTTTTCCCATTGAAGCCAAAACGTACTATAAATGTACACAATAGACCTCCGAAAAAAATGAATTGAAATCGTTAATTTCTGTTCAATTATTGTGAGAATAATATTGATCTAAAGTTTCCTGTAAATTTATCGAACACCTCGCTATGCAACCATGCGTAGCAGGGTCTTGACGAAAGATTTTTGTGTGGTTTGACCCGGCGCAGGGCAAACTCTATAAAAATCAGAATCTAATGCTGCCTCCGCTATTAT
>JAKSAU010001210.1 GCA_022361535.1 Desulfobacterales bacterium | reverse complement strand
GTTTGCTGACACAAAGCTTCAAGACGGTATCCGGTACTGACTCCTAAAACCACAATCCTCTGATAACGCGTGCGATCGACTAAGGCATGCGCTACCCATTGTTGGGCTTCCGCCCGTGGATCTCCATAAGGGGGGGGGGGGGACGTCACAGGTATCGGTTTCACCGGCATGGAACCTGACGCGATCGATGTATAGCTCGGTGAAGCCATAGGATGTTCAGGTTGCTGTTGTGCACGTTGTGATGAGTGCTCGGTATCTGATATCGCACACATGTTTACTCCAGTCTCAACGGTCGACCTATCTTAACATTGTTAGTCATGACATAAGTTTAGAATCTAACGCAAACATAGCAGCAATCTACATACCGATACTTGACGGAATAGTAAAAGGAGGGAATTTTCAGACGCAACAGTCAAAATTAACTCACTATGTGTTTAGAGAAATGCAAAAACGTAGACTCATGGGAAAGTAGGTAAAGCAGTACAATCTATGGATTGCATAGAATCCTTACACCGGAGTTCCACTCTGGTTAAGAATGTTAAAAGTCAATCAAACGTTTCCTTGCTACTCGACAGATCCCGATGATACCCATGCTTGCCACATCGTTCGGAACGCCCTCTCTAATTGCTGGGCCATGCGACGTGGTCTGCAGATATTACTATTGAGCAAACGCCCCCGTAAGGATTGTCGAATCAACGATAAAGAATCAATCTGTTGTGCAAATGCGATGGCTTTATCGCGATACTCATGCGCGCTATGGGCGCAAAATACCGTCAAATCCAGTTGTGTGAGAATGCTGAGCCCTACCCGCGCAACAAAGGTTTTACCCACACGGTTAATAACGGGTACCCCCATCCACAACCCTTCCAAGGTTGTCATCGAACCATTAAAAGGAAAGGTATCTAAGGCAATATCCACTTGATTATAGAAATCGAGGTGGTCAAATCGTGCTTTCGGTAATTCGATCCGAAAACGGTCGTTTGCGATCCCCAAGGCCATGAGTTTTTGTTGGTAGTACTGTTGGATCCCAGGATCGATCGTACCGGGGAACTTCATCAACAAATGAGAATCCGGACTGGCATGTAGAATCTCTGCCCACAAGGCTAATTGTGTTTCACAGATCTTGAGGTGATTATTGAAAACGCCAAAGGTGATAAACCCATTTTTCAGGGCTGGTAAGGGCCCTACCAAGGGACTTTCGGTTGGAGGACTAAAACAGTGACATCCCCCCTGTAGGTAGATCGATTGTTCGGTGTAGCTCGACAGGGAATCCGGTGGATCCAATTGCTGATCGGTAAAACGGTAGTCCATCTGTTT
>JAKSAU010000008.1 GCA_022361535.1 Desulfobacterales bacterium | reverse complement strand
GGAGAAGCGCTTCCGGCCGCCGGCTCGGGCCATCGAGAAGTCCTTCAACCGCCTGCTCAGGCTGATCGCCCAGAAGCGAGGTGAGAAGCATCACACGCTAATTCTTTACACAGACGAAAAGAAGGACTATCGGCGTGCTCTATGGAGATCTCCGATGGACCGGATGATAATCAGCGGCCAATGGAGGCACCACATGACGAACTCCAAGGTAGGGAGGAACCAGAGGAACCCTTTATTCTCAGCCAACTACATCGACCGGGAGATCCGGAAGGACATGGCTTCCCAGTCGCGGGAGACGGTTCAGTTTCCGAGGAATGCTTCGAACGCGATGCTGCGGATGAGCTTGTACTTCTTTGATCACAACGTGATGAAACCATATCGGATCAATGACCCTGTGAAGAGGGACTGGCGGCATGCGCAGGTCGCTGGGTTGGCAGTGGAGAAGTTGAGGAGTGTAGTGTCGGAGTTTTTCTCGTGCAGAGTTTTCAAGCCCAAAGGGTTGGTTCTGTCGGAGTCTTCGAGGAGGACTCTTGGGCGGGAGTGGGTGACTCCGTTGAAGGGGAAGCCGGAGGTATTGAGGGATTACTTGGCTGCCTGAGAGTCAGCTACCGAAATCTATACAAGCTGAGAGGCACTCTAGTCATCCTCACAGGCGCTTTCGTATTTGCGGAAGTCGATCCAGTCGATGCCCAGCGGCGAGTCCGGCATCCGCCCCTGGCGGTAGAGGAAAAGTTCCCCGGCATCCAGGACGCCTTCCAGCACCTTCCAGGCGAGCTCGGTCTCGTCGGAGCCGACGTACAGGGTCCGGTCCCCTTCCAGGGCGTCCATCAGGAGCCGCTGGTAGGCATCCACCGCCACCCCTTCGCCGAAGGTTTCGGCGAGGCTGAAGTCCAGGGGGCTCTGGGTGATGTCCCGGTCGGTGCCGGGCACCTTCACGGCGTGGTCGATGATGATGCCGGTGGTGGGCTGGATGTTGAAGATGATGCGGTTGGGGTTCTCATCCAATGCGCCGTCGCCGTTATAGAGCAGCCGGGGGAGTTTGCGGAACCGCAGGCCGATCCGGGTGCCCTTGCAGCCCAGGGCCTTTCCGGTGCGCACGAAGATGGGAACGCCCTCCCAGCGGAAGTTGTGGATGCGCATCTCCATCTCGACGTAGGTTTCGGTGGTGGACTCGGGGTTCACGGTGTCTTCGGCACGGTAGCCCTCGTACTGCCCCCG
>JAKSAU010000574.1 GCA_022361535.1 Desulfobacterales bacterium | reverse complement strand
TTCTTTCTTTTCATTCAATAACTTAACCGCTTCCATAGCACTAAACCAATTTGGAATGGTAAGAGAAATACCGTTGGTAGGATGTAGTTTTAAACGAACATTTTTTACATGAGGTTTAAATAACAACTTTACTTCACCCACTCCATCTAAGCGATATGTTTCTTCCGTATACTTCAATTCAACATCCTTTGCCCAAAGGTATTCACTAAACCAGATAACGAGTTAAATGTTTCCTTATTTTCTTAATTTTGCCAGCTATGTCGAAAATACTTTTAATAGAGTCTGCAACGGAAGTGTGTTCAGTTACTCTTGCTGATAACGGTAAGGTGATCGAGAAAATAGAAAACACAATCGGACGAACCCATGCAACCCATTTAGCTGTTTATATTGATCAAGTTTTAAAGAAACGGAACGTTTCTGTAAATAACTTAAGCGCCATTGCGCTCAGTAAAGGTCCTGGTTCTTATACCGGTTTGCGCATTGGCACCTCGCTTGCCAAGGGTTTATGCTTTACCAATAACCTCCCACTAATAGCTATTCCTACATTGGAAATAATGGCTAACGGGTTTGCCGTTTCTAAACGATTGGAAAACAACGCTATATTGTGTCCTATGATAGATGCTCGCCGTATGGAAGTATACACTGCCCTGTTTAACTCCAAACTAGAATTACAAAAAGAAACTACAGCAGAAATACTCGATGGGGACTCATTCAAAAATATACTTAGCAAAAGAAAAGTCTATTTTTTCGGAGATGGGGCGTCTAAAGTGAACGAAGTTATAAGCCACCAAAATTCAATTGTACATTCCGATTATATAATATCTTCGGAGCATATGATTTCATTGGCTTTCAAACGGCTAGAAGCTAAACAATTCGAAGATTTGGCCTACTTTGAACCTTTCTACCTGAAAGATTTTATTGCGACAACGCCTAAGCAAAAAATTCCAGGCTTATAATTGTTTATGCTTTTTTTCTTTAAAAGTCTCGGATTTCTGCATTTCCGTTATTTTTGTCCCAAAATAAATAATCAGATATGGCTACAACAGCAGACA
>JAKSAU010001048.1 GCA_022361535.1 Desulfobacterales bacterium | reverse complement strand
TTGGGATTCTCATACAAGTACCCTCGAATTCACGAGCACGGGGACGATCTCATTCGATAAGTCCAATCACTGGAACCATTACTGGGACGTCCCCAAATCAGTAAAACGCATTTTCATTCATGCGAATGTTACCGTAACCGGTTGCTTCCACACCTATGCGAGTTGCACCATCGAGGGCGCCGATCGTACGAGCTCGGTGATCTTTGGCACCAACGAACAAAATTGGGCAAACAACCGCAATATCAGCGCCTACAAATACTCCCAAATCGAAAATAAGGGGGGGACCCTCTACGTTAGAAACCTAACGATGTACAACCCATTGTCATACTTCATCCGTGGTTCTGGCGGCAACAAAATCTGTCACGCCCACTCCCTCGATCTTATCGATGATCGAGGTGGCTGGGGTAATCACAGCGACGGTTTTGTCGGCGCCGACGGTTCCACCATAGACGACTGTTATATGGAAACCGGAGATGATGCCATCAAGGCTTATTTCGACATTAAGGTAACCAACACAACCATCAAGATGGTACAGAACTGCGTGCCGATTCAGATCGGTTGGCACTCCCACGGTACGGTCCATGCCACCTTCGAGAACTTCACCGTCATCGGCGATAAAGGGCGGGGTAGTGACAAGGGCATCATCGCCAGTCACGGCAGTGCAGGCAATACCAAACTAAACCTCACCATCAAGGGCTGCTTTATGAACAACCCCAATGCAGCTCTCTTTGATTTGGAAAATAACGGCGATGTCGTGAGTGGCTCGATCACCGATGCTCGCATCGATGTCGAACACTATCGTTCGGGGAATAAGGGAACTTCGCCCATTACTATTTGTGGTACCAGCACGCAACGAAATGATTATACCTGCGGAACGGTTAAGTACCCTCCTACGTTTCCACGTCGTGTAACGGCCACAGCAACATCCGGTCGTTTTATTGAACTACGTTGGGACGATGTTTCTTTAGTGGAAGAGGATTTTCAGATCCAACGCTTACAAGCCAATGAAGAAGACTGGAGCGATATCGCTATCCTAGCCGCCAATAACACCCGCTATACGGATCGCTCCTTAGCAGACACGGACAATGTGCTTTATCGTATCCGTGCACGTAATAGTCAAGGAGCCTCTGCTTGGTCGAACCTCACTGGTTTCTGGCCCGAGAATCCCGAGGGCGATTCCCTTCCTTGGATTGAAGACTTCACCAGTATATCCGACCAAACCCTCTGGCATGCAAGTTATGGTAGAGGCCAATTCGGCACCACAGGTGGTCAGTTCCTCATCTCCGACACCGACGGCGAACGCACACTCACCTCCGAATGGATCAACATCAGCACCGCTAGCAGCGTGGATATTTCCGCATGGGTACGTTCGCAAGGCAGCATGGAAACAGGCATGGACTTCTTAGATTTGTATTACCAAATCGATGACGGCCCCGAAATAGCCATTGCGAACTTCGACGCCGAAATCGACAACAACAATCCCGCCGGCCAAACATTAAGCGTCACAGGGATCTCCGGCAACAAACTCCGTCTCATCATCCGCGGCACCACCAGCATCTCCGAAGAGGTTTACACCATCGATGATGTATCCGTCATTGCCCCCCCCCCTCCTTCTGGACGGCGCTGACCTAACGTGCTAATTCACCCGCATGAAGTATTGGCAGGGGCCCCAGCGCACGAATACTCCAGTATCAAGATCACCGTCATCGACAATTTCATCGACCTTTTGC
>JAKSAU010001241.1 GCA_022361535.1 Desulfobacterales bacterium | reverse complement strand
GATCACGATAAAAGGCAATCGTGCTTGGCGTGAATAGCTCGCCCAAACTTCTAAACAACTCAACATCCTCGGGTGCTGGGACGAGATTTAGTGGACTTACGGCGAAATGCTCCTTTGCCTCGACTCCCAGATATGCAATTACGGCAATCAACAAGCCGATCAGTGGCTCCCATTGAAATTCCCATTGCTCTTGGAAAGGCCACAGAAACCATGCTTCAAAAGCGATTAGCACCGCGATATTCAGATATTTGACAATCAGTAGCCGCATTGCTTTTTTGCCCTAACAGGTGATTATCTTGCACGCTCTGATGTTGTAATATATTTCATGCACTGATATTGCAATATACTCCAAGCGGATTCCGTATAACCTCAATCCTAACTTGCTGATTCCATGAAGAATATATCTTAGGATGCCAGCCTAGGCTTCATCTGTCTGTAGTCTTTTTCCTACACGCTTGGTTTTTCTTTTGCTTTTCCCTGCGCTTTGGTTACCTTGTGGTTCGTCCTTGGGCGTCGTTTTGACACTGGATGCGCATCGCGGCCTGGGGACATGGAGTTTTACATGGATAGCAACAAGGAGAGCCTTACGTCACAGAATCTCATTTCAACCGATTTTCCTGAAACCGATCAGCAAGCGGCGCTTGATGCCATTCGGCAGATTCAGTCGCTGCCTTTTCTTATCGTGTTGAGCAGTGATTACAAGCACAAGCTGAGCTAGATGGGTGACAAGAGCCGCAGCTTTGTGGATCAGGCGTTGAACGTGGCGCAGCAGAATCCGGACATTCTGCCGGGGCGGTTCGATCTGGATGAGTTCGAACGGGACGTGGCGCTCTATCATGCGCTGACTCCGATCAGTATGGCCTTGAGTAAACTCAGCGAGTTGGTGGATGGCACCCTGATGGCGGTGGGCAGTGATGCTTATGGTTCCGCGCTGGATGTCTATGCTTATGCCAAGTTGACCGATGGGGTGACGGGGCTGGAGGCGTTGAATGAGACTCTGGGTAATCGCTTCCGGGGTAATGGTACTCGCCGTGATTCTATGATCGACGTCCAGCCGGCTGAGACCTGATAACGGTTCGCAGCAGTCGAGCCTTGTTCCATCCGTATTGCCTCACGGCGCTGATTCCCTTCCCTGAACGGACTGTAAGAATTCGGTTTCAGACTCCTCTTCCTTCTGCGTGAAATACACTTCAAGAGGTTGGAGCTTCAGTCTCTCTCGTTGGAACGCTACGCATCTCTTGTTGAATTTCGCGTCTGCTGGTGTGAACTCGCGTCTAATTTATTGCGCTCAGGGGTTTTATATCCCCCTCTCCCTGGCCCTCT
>JAKSAU010000210.1 GCA_022361535.1 Desulfobacterales bacterium | reverse complement strand
TCCACTGTTCCATCATTCCAGGCTGCGTCAGCACCCAATAATCGCTATTCCTAGTTTATTGGCCAACGCTAAGGTATCAGGCTTATCAATGATGATGGTTTTACCGGCTTCGACGACGAGGTTTTTGCCGCCGTTGGCTTTGATGCCTTCGATGGTGTCGGTGCCGACACAGGGGACGTCGAATCGCATGTCTTGATTGGGTTTGGCGGTTTTGATGAGGGTCCAGTTGCCACGGCGACAGTGTTGGCCGGCGCGTTTGATCATTTCAGCGGTGCCTTCGATGCCTTCAACGGCGATGACTTCCTTTTCCTTGACGATGACAGCCTGGCCAATGTCGAGTTCGCCGAGTTTCTTGGCGATGTCCCAACCGTATTGGATATCGGCTTGTGCTTCAGCATTGGGTTGTACTTTGGTCATGACGCCTGCGTGGGCGAGGTGTTCCTGACAGTACATGGTGGAGTCCTCCAAGATGATCCCTCCGGTGGCCAGTTCGTCGGCGAGGGCCCCGAGGAAGATGTCGGTTTGGATGCCCTTGTTTTTAACACGACTATAGTAGATGCGTAAGCCGCGCCAGTCGGGTAGGTATTTTATGATACGCCAGGGGCTGTGCAGCCTTGATTTGGCGACGCGACCGACCATGATGGTGTGCGTGACATTGTGTCGGCGGAGTTTGCGAATCCATTGACCGGGGCGGGCGAGGCCGACGGTATAAAAGGTGTCGACTTCTTGCGCTAAGCTCGGCTCGGGATTGTCACCGAGACCGACACAGATGACTTTGAGTCCGGCGGTACGGGCCCCGTGTGCGACGAGGAAGGGCAAGCGTCCCTGTCCCGCAATGAGGCCTAGTATTTTGACGTCCTTATCTAGCATGGTGGCGGCCATTATAGGGGAAAGGGGGGGGGTGTCAAATGTAGGGTTCAGGGTTCAGAGTTCAGGAAAAGATATAAGAACCAAAGAGTTAAGAAGGTAAGGTCGATCAGACAGATCTCTAGATCTGTCTGATCGGTCTTATTTTAAATAGACTTTTTAAACAACTTTACCGGCGTCTGCCTGTCGTTGGCGGCGGG
>JAKSAU010001015.1 GCA_022361535.1 Desulfobacterales bacterium | reverse complement strand
GGTGCTCGAAGGCCAGGCCCTCGCGGCCCACCATATCGAGGAATCCTTCGATGAAATCCCGGGTGTTGGACTTCTTATCGTGGGGACTGCCGGAAATGGTCAGTATCTTGAACGGCTTACTCATGTCGTTCGCTCCTTGAATTCGTTCTGCCGACCTAGGAGCAACTTCGGTGCCAAGACGTCCGGGCGGGATTCAACGGGGCTTCGCCCGGGGAACGGATCGAGGATATTGCCGAATACGGCGATCGTGCCGCCGAATGCGGCGGATCAAGAGGACCTCGCTACGGAATCGGAGACGAATCGGCCAGGAACTGCAGAGGCTCTTGAGGTTCAAGCTCATGAAGCGGAAAAAGCTTGTGTTGACCATCAAAGAACGTGTGGAACTCGACGCCGACCTCGAAGCCGTCTTCCACGAGCCCGTCTGTTTCCCGGGAACTGAGCCGTTTCCAATTGATGACGTAGTAGAGGAACCCTATTCTCAATCGGCTTCCGCCATCTTTGAACCGGGCAACCTGGATGGCGAACAATGGATCCTTGTGGTTCCTGACCCTTGCCGAATCCACCAGGAAGAACGAGAACAGCGCAATCAGGAGGAGGAGCGAGACGGTGACAGCCGGCTTCTTCATTCAATACCCCGTTCACTCGGATATAGCAGATCCTGGACGGACCGCGGCGTCGGCCGTGGAGAATCCTTTCGAATCGTTTCACGACGACGTTCGCCTTGAAGACTGTAGCACGCCGCCATCCCGTCCACCATTGAAGGACGCCATGGCCCAGGCTGATATACTGGGCCGATGAGCGCATCCATCGACGATTACATCAAAGAAAATCGGGAGAGATTCCTCGAAGAGCTGTTCGGACTGATCCGCATCCCCTCGGTCAGTTCGGGATCCGGCCGCGAGGGCGACATGGCGGAGGCGGCCGAGTATTGGAGAGGCATCCTCCTGGACGCCGGGGCCGACCGCGCGGAGGTGATGCCCACCACGGGGAATCCGGTGGTGTTCGGCCGATGCGACGTGGATCCGTCGGCCCCCACCGTTCTGGTCTATGGGCACTACGACGTCATGCCGGTGGATCCCCTAAACCTCTGGGACTCCCCGCCCTTCGAGCCGGAAGTCCGGGACGGCCGCATCTACGGCCGGGGCGCCGACGACGACAAAGGCCAGTCCTTCATGCAGGCCAAGGCCTTCGAGTACCTGAAGCGGACCGGGAACCTGCGCTGCAACGTGAAGTTCCTCATCGAGGGCGAGGAGGAGATCGGCTCCCCCAACCTCGAGCCGTACATCCGCGACCACGCCCAGAGCCTCGCCGCCGATGTCGTGCTCATCTCCGACACCGGTCAGTTCGGGCCCGGCATGCCCGCCTTGACCACGAGCCTGCGCGGCCT
>JAKSAU010000589.1 GCA_022361535.1 Desulfobacterales bacterium | reverse complement strand
TATTCAGACCGTCACTATAAATGATAATTGATATATGTTCCAGTGGGTGAGTGTGGAGTTAATCGGTGTTTGTGAGTTTGAAGATGGGAGTATCGGTTTTACGCATGAAGCCAGTATGAGAGGTGAGTTCGGCGGGCATGCCATTGAGGGTTTGATTGTAGAAGTGTTTTAGGTGGGGGGTGAATTTCAGATAGCGGTGGAGGTAGTAACGGTGGACAATCCAGGCGGAGCTAACGTCGATATAAGAGGCGTTGGCGGCTAGTTCGTTGGGATCGCTGGGGAAGGTTTGGCCGAGACGGGATTGCTGGGTGTGCACGGCGGCGGAGCTGAGGACGGGGTCGTGTCGGTGACTGGTGATGTAGACATGGTCGGCGAGGGTTAAGCGTTCGATCCAGGTTTTATGCGCCTGTGTAGCAGAGGCGGGGGCGCTGAGGACGAGGGTATCAAAGAGGGGAGGCGGAGTGTCCGGTCCCCAGTTTTTTATGGCTTCTTCGAGGACGAGACTGCCCATGCTTTGAGTGAGGAGGGTGAAGCGGATGTTGACGAGCCGTTGTGCATGTTCTTGTTGATATTCGTGAAGTTGTTTGAGGACGTAGATGAGATCAGTTGCGGCGCTGCGTGCTTGTTCCACTGGGAATCCACAGATGCCGTTCCAAGAGGGCCAGTGGTACATGAGGACTTTGGCGTTATAGTTGTCCTCGAGATCGGTAAGGAGGTGTTGTTTATGAGCTTTTTCTGGATGTTTACCCCGGCCATGGATAAAGAGGATGATGTTGTTGCGATCTTCGCTATGTTCTATTGCAAGAACTGCATGTTCGAGTTGCTTACGAAAACTCTGAGGTGGAACCTGAGTACCATCGACTGTGACGATGCTATGGGGGGGGGAGGAAGGTTGCCAGCGAGGCGAAGCGCAGGCCCAGAGGGAGAGAGCGATGATGAGCAAAAGTAGTAATCGACGTTTGTTTTTTCTATGTGGCATTACGTTTCTCCTTGCATTGAACGCCGTTGTTTAAGCAAGTTCGATGCCAGCGTTAGATGGTGGATTATACGATGAAATCGGAGGTGTTGTTATGTGGGCGTACAAACAATGACGGTCGGTTAAACCACTGTTGTAGGTAGTTTACTGAACCATCACGATCAGTATGAGGGCGGAGCCAATACACATTAATAATGTCAATACATCTCGGTCCATACTTGAATCCTACGTGTAAGGGTGTAGAACAGTAGT
>JAKSAU010000007.1 GCA_022361535.1 Desulfobacterales bacterium | reverse complement strand
CACCCCAATTTGAGCTGATCAGGTTACCAAAATTCAAAATATCAAGGCTAAACTGGATCGTATTGGTCTTTCCATCAGCTACCTTGAAATTAAAATCCTGCAATACCCTTACATCCCAGCGGCTTCTCCATGGACTTAAGATTGCATATTTTTCCATGTAACTTCCCCGGTTATCACTTAAATAATCATCTTGCTGAATAAAAGTTTCTAAGGCAGCAGCCATACCGGCTTCTGTAAACTGCATTTGATTTACTTCAGATGAAGTCGGGATATAAATCAGGTCGTTAAGTCCTGAACCATCACCATTAATATCACCTGAATAAGTATAAGAAAAACGACCACCCTGAGCATACTCAAAGAAGACCCCGACTGTTGTGCCCCATTTTTCACCAGTACCATAAGTAAACTTCCGGTTTGCAGAACCTACTATACGATGTTTGTCCCCGTAAAGAGAATTCGATTCAACAGCTTCATTCACATTACCAAATGCAGGGTTACGATCGTAAGCATCGCTGGAAATCTCCGCCTCTATAGAACTGGCATCTTTTGACACCAGGAAGTTGTATGCCAAAGTTGCAAACCAACCATTTTCCCAATACTTCTGAACTTTGAAGGTTGAATTAAACTGATAACCTTTATCTGTATTCGTAAACACATAAGCATTGTTTGCAAACGGTGTGGTCCGGTCAGTTGTGGTAATGTATATCGGACGATTATCAACCCCAGCCAGGTTTCCTGAAGGAGCTTTTAACCCATAGTTCCGAACCATCATGCCGTTTATATCCCTGGTGTAAGAAAAGTCAACTGAAGCAATCAAGCCGTCCTCAAAACGTTTATCTGCACCAAGGCTATTTCTCCAAACTTGCGGAAATTCGAAATCAGGATGGGTAACGTTGTAGAACCACCAGTTGGGGTTTGCCACCTGGTTACCAACCCATACAAATGGGAAACGTCCGGTAAATAAACCAGTTCCACCACGTACCTGAATTTCGCCTTCACCATTCACATCCCAGTTAAATCCTAAACGGGGAGACCAGAGTATTTTTTGATCTGGCAGTTTGGTGTGATCAAACTTAATTGGGTTTTGTTTTTCATCGTAATACTGAATATCCGGGTCATAATTAAATCCCGAACGATCAATATTTTCCTGAAGTTTTTCATCGGTATTAAAGTATAAAGGAGCATCGGCACGAATACCAATAGTTAATTTAAAATCGTCATTGACTGCCCATTCATTCTGAGCGTAAAAAGCCAACTGTCCAACATTGGTTTCAGCAAGTGCCCATGATCCATTGGCATTGTTTTCGTTAAAAATTGATTCAGCATTAGCAATGGCATTGGCAATCAAACCACTTTGCACGGCAGCCTGAAAATCCGCAACTGATGGCAAAGAACCAAACGCTCCAATAAAATAATTATCATCTCCAAATCCATAAGCACCAAGGTTAAATGAGTTGTCAAACATGAATTTCTCGAAAGAAAACCCAAAAGTAAATGTATGTGCACCTGAGAATATTGTCAGGTTATCGGTCACCTGATAAACCTTTTGATCTAAGCGGTTATGAATCGAGAATGGTTCATGCCCTGCAATTATATAATTAACACCGTCTTTTTGAATAGTCAAAGGAGGGATTGGTGTGGAGAACGGATTTCGGAAATCATCAAAATGGGTGAATCCAGCCTGAAACTTATTGCTGATATTATCCTTAAATGTAGAATTCAGTTCAACTAAAAATGATTGGATTTTATTGTTGATCTGGTACCCTGAATTCTGGAATTGAAGTGTTGTTGCGTCGGGCCCTCTCCGGCCTAAAGCAAGCGGATGGGCAGGCTTATCTTTCGATGCATCCAGGAAATTGTAAATGGCAGTTAAGCGATGTTTATTATTGATGTTCCAATCCAGTTTAATAATCCCTTTTGTCGATTTGGTATCATGATTGAACCCTT
>JAKSAU010001272.1 GCA_022361535.1 Desulfobacterales bacterium | reverse complement strand
GCTATCCTGACTCTGGCCAAAAAAGCCAACGCTGATGTGTATTACATGTCTTTGCAGGGTTTCTCTCCTGCGGCCATGATGACCCTTCAGGCCAAACGTCTGGGTATGAAATCCCAGATCGTTACTCAGGATGCCGTGTTCCAGCCCAAGTACATGGAAGTTGCCAAAGACGCTGCTGAAGGTGTTTTCTTAACTTACGGTTACACTGATCCCAATACGCCTGAATACAAAGCGTTTGAAAAACGCTATGTACCTAAATATGGTAAAATTGCTGCCTATGCCACGTATGCATATGATGCTGCTACCGCTCTGTTGAAAGCCATCAAGGCTGCCGGTACCACTGACTCTGCAAAAGTTAAAGCAGAGCTGATGAAACTGGATTTCCAGGGTGTTGCCAAACGTGTTAAGTTTAATGAAAAAGGCGACTCCGGATCCTCCTATATTGCGTTCAAGGTTGTTGGCGACCAGTTTGTACCTTACTGGGAACCTGTAAACGGCTTGATTAAGTAAACCTAGGTTGACCTTAATTAGGGTGCAGCCGGACTTGTGCCGGCTGCACCTGCACTCCAAGACACACTAGCTTAAGAAAATTAAAGAATGGAATATTTTATTCAGCAGTTGATTAACGGTTTGACCCTCGGCGGCATGTATGCGTTGATCGCGCTTGGATATACCATGGTGTATGGTGTAATCCAGCTTATCAACTTTGCCCACGGCGAATTTTTCGCGGCCGGTGGTTATGCCGGGGCTATTGCCCTGGCTTATTTTGCAGGGCTCGGATACATGGAAACCCATCCGGTCCTCTGCCTGACCGGTGCATTTGCCATTTCAATGGCCTATTGCGCCTATCTGGCCGTCGGGGTAGAAAAAATTGCTTATAAACCTTTAAGGAAGCAGTCCAGGCTGTCTGCTCTGCTCTCCGCTTTGGGGATGTCCATTTTCCTGTCCAATGGAATGATGCTCACCCGCGGTGTTTATGATGCAGTCTATCCGTCCGAGTTGTTCCAGGGCGGATTTGATTTCGGCATGATCACCATCTCTTACCTGCAGATCACCATTGTTTCCCTGACCGCCACCCTGCTTATTGCCCTGAATATTTTGGTTTTTAAAACCAAGATCGGTATGGCAATGCGTGCCACAGCCCAGGACAAAACCATGTCCGCTCTTGTGGCCATCGGGTCCAACAAGATCATTTCCTTAACCTTTGCCATTGGTGCAGGACTTGCCGCGGCAGCCGGTATCATGTACGGACTCTATTACGGGTCGGTCAAGTACGATATGGGGTTTGTTCCAGGCATCAAAGCCTTTGCCGCAGCCGTTCTCGGTGGAATCGGCAATATCACGGGTGCCATGATCGGCGGACTGATCATCGGAATGGTGGAGATTTTCGGGGCCGGGTATATTTCCGGCGAGTACAAGGATGTGTTTGCCTTTATCATCCTGATCGCGGTCCTTTATTTTAAACCTACAGGAATTATGGGCGAGAATATCGATGATACAAGAGTTTAAAAAAGTATGGAAGCCGTATGTCATCGGCATGCTGTGGCTGTTTGGGTTGCTGTGGCCCATGCTCGGTGTTCACCCGGATGGGACGCTGACCTTTGAAAAGACCTTTACGGTTTGGGGATATATCCTGGGCGGAACCTTTGTTTGTCTCGTGATATATGTTTTAAAGACCAGTGGGTCTGTCGGCTTTATTTCCGATCCTTTGTCCCGTGCGGTAGAAGGGGTTAAAAAGAGTGCTACGGCACTGCCTACATGGGTGTGGCTGGCAGCCTTGACAATTTTTGCACTG
>JAKSAU010000632.1 GCA_022361535.1 Desulfobacterales bacterium | reverse complement strand
TGATAAAATCATCTTGCTCTTTTCTAAAGGATAAGATCTTATCTGCCACTGAAATTTCGGTTTTAGGCTCTGTCCCGGTTTCAAGCCAGTGCAGGAATTTAACCACTGCCCTGCCATCTTTAACAGCCGTTTCCTCAATATGCGCAATTTCAACTTTATTTTTAAGGCATTTCATACGGCTGGCAGGGTTGGGCTTTTCAATGATTTTTGCCTGTGCGTCGACAAGACGGAAAAAATGGTCACTGACCGCCTCAGGACTCAGCATAACAGCAGTCTTTTGGCCAAGACCTTTTAATGCTTTATCAATATCATCATAAGGTTCAAGGCCAATACTATCAGCTTCAAGTTGAGCTTTTACATCTTTGCTGAGTTTATCAGGATTAATAAAAAGGGTTACGCTCTCTTTTCCAATCAGGGCAAAGGCCAGGTTGACCGGATTGGTATGGACATCTTCTCCCCTGAGATTAAAGGTCCAGGCAATATCGTCAAGGGCAGTCATCAAGTGTACATCTGCCCTGAATTCTGTCATTTTATTTCGTATTCTGCCCAGTTTTTCGGCCCGGGTTTCACCGGCATAGACTGGTTCCAAAACAAAAGCTTGGGTAGCCGGCATTGGAGGTCTGTTTTCCCATAGATCTGATATCAAATCCCGGGAGGTGTCAAATACCAAGTCACACGATTCGAATCTGGTCCGCATTTTTTTTGCCTGGGCAGCCGGAACCATTTTCCCATCCAGAGCAATGGTTTCCCCTTTTGCAAGTTCTTTGGTCAGCCATTTGTCAAAATCCGGGACGTCATTTTCCCCTTGCTTAAACAGCTCAAACTCATCCATCTGCGATTCGGCCTGGATCCAGTACCGAAAGTCTGTCCATAAGATTGCCCGGGTTTGTGTGATTACGGCGGTTCCGGCAGAGCCGGTAAACCCTGTAAGCCAGTGTCTGGCCTGCCAGTGGGCAGCTGTATATTCACTTTGATGTGGATCGCCACTGGGCACTATCACAGCTGCTGCCCCTGCTTTTTCCATTTTTTGCCGCAGGGCAGTAAGTTTTTGCGCGGTATTCAATTTATTTGTTTTCCTTGAGAGTTATTCGATAACAAACCGGTTGATGAGCTCATCCAGTTTATTGGTCTGGGTTTCCATATCCTGAGTATCCTTATTGATTCGGGTACAATTTTCAGACACCTCAGTACTGGTTGTATTGACCGATTCCATCTCCTGAGAGATTTCTGTGGTCAAACCGTCAAATTCGGTAATGCTGGCGTTTACTTCTGAAATACCTGTGGCAACAGTGGCTGTATTATCAGCGATTTCCTTTGTTGTGGCAGACTGTTCTTCAATGGCCGATGCAATATCATTGACCACATCGTTCATATTGCCAAAGGTCTTGGAAATAGTATCCATCTCTTCTACTGTAGACGTGGATGATGCCATGATATTATCGATTTTGGTTTTAATGTCCTGGGTGGCAGCCGCTGTCTGGTTTGCAAGTTCTTTGATCTCACCTGCAACTACGGCAAACCCTTTTCCGGCTTCCCCTGCCCGGGCCGCCTCAATGGTGGCGTTCAGGGCTAAAAGATTTGTCTGCTCGGAAATTTCGTTAATGGATTCGGTAAAAGTGTTTATTTCCTTAGCATCCTGTCCCAACTGGATTACTTTTTCACCAGCCGCCTCGATCTTTTGCCCGGTCTCACTGCTCATTGCCCTTGCCGTTTCAGCATTCTTGGCGATCTCATTGATGGTAGCCGTCATCTCTTCAGTGGATGAGGCCACAATATCCAAATTATCTGATGCCTGACCAACCACCTGGGAAATAGAGGAGATCCCTGCGCTCATTTCGCTGGTAGAACGTGTGACCGTATTGGTGATATCCAACATTTTGCTAGAATTATCTGAAATATCCGTTGCTTCTTTACGGGTGACCTGGACGGATTGAGAAAGGGAGTGGGAACTTGACGAAATATCCACGATCATAGTCTGGAGTTTTTCTATAAACAGGTTAAACCACTGGGACAACTCTCCGATTTCATCCTTGGATTTTATTTCGATACGTTTGGTCAGATCTCCTTCCCCTTCGGCCACATCCTTTAAACTGGCCGTAACATTGAGAATGGATTTAACCATGGAACCGGAAAAGAACAGCGCCACTGGAATAATAAGAACAATGCAGCACAGATATACAATCACCAGGGTATAAACAACTTGTAGGGTATTATCCATGACGGTTTTACTTGAGGTAAGCAACGCGATGGCCCCGGCAAGTTTGGTGTCGGAATATACAGGGACTAATCCCTGGAAATAAGTTTTGCCACCGCTTTCCACTGTGCCAGGTATTACAGGCTGAGATTTTAATTCCCAATCCGTTCCGGCTGTCATTGACAGACCTGCCTGAACAACCTTGGCATAATCAGGTAAATCACCATGCGAAAGGTTTTGTCCTGCAAAAATATTCATATGCAGACCCGTGACCTCAGCCATTTGAGTTACAAACCCTTGATCAAGCGATTTGGTCAGCAAAACAAAACCGGCCTGCGTGGGCTCCATTTTGTCGGTCTCTTTGTTAAACTCTTCAACCATAACCGGAACAAAAATGGACAGGACAAGGGCGTTTCCAGTTTTTCCCAAACTCCCTGATGCTTTATCAGATGTCATACCGGGACGGTTCAAAGGATTGATAAGGCCATCAAGTGTCGGACTGACATCCCACCGGCTTTTTTTAAGATCCGCATCTGCCGCAGCGCGGGTGAATTTAAATGCTTTTTCAGGATTGACATAATAATAGCCGGTCAGGCGTGTACCGTCTTTTTGATATTCGGAAAATGTAAGCAGTTCCCCATTGCCGTCATATAGAGCGATGGTGTTCAGATTATTTACAGTTGCCGTAGCAAACAAGGCATTGGCAAGATCGGTGAATCCTGTTTCTGTCATGCCAAGGTCATAATCTTTTTTAAAATCAGCTAGAAACTTTACATTTTCACTAACCTTGAACAAGCTGTCCATTTGGACAATTTTGCGTATCAGGTCAGCCTGGACGTCTGTGATTTTTGATTTAACCGTGTTAGCGCCCACTGTCAGTTTGGCATTTGTCGCATCTACATTCTGGCCATATATGCGCCAGGAAACAACAAGGGAAGAGGCGACCATTACAATAACCACGACCATTACGATTACACCTAAAATTTTCTGTTTCAATTTCAGATTAACCCCTTGCATAGGCCTCCTCGTCCTAATGTGTTAAATATCTTTTATTATGATTTAAACAAAATTCTTACACTTTTTATGCAGGTTTCTCAATCTTTTTCCTTGCATGGAGCATGGCACAGATGCGACAATTCTTCTTGCCGGTTTCTTTGATTGTTTACCTTTTTACTATTCATTTCCGGATAAAAGTAACCCAAAAATCGAGGACAGTCCCATGAAACCAATTATCGAGCCTTTTCGTATTAAAACAACAGAGCCCATAAAAATCATATCTAAAGAAGAGCGCATCACGGCCCTGAACAAAGCCCATGAGAACGTATTTCTCCTTGATGCAGAAGACTGCTGTATTGACCTTTTAACCGATTCAGGAACCGGGGCGATGTCGTCCCGCCAATGGGCAGCCATGATGCTTGGTGATGAATCCTATGCCGGTTCCAGGTCCTGGAAACATTTTGAAAGTACCGTTCGTTCCATCACCGGCATAAAACATGTACTGCCCACCCACCAAGGCCGGGCTGCTGAGGCCATCCTTGCTCAGACCCTGATAAAAAAAGGAGATGTCATACCCAACAACTCCCATTTTGATACAACCAGGGCTAATATCGAGTATGTGGGCGGTATAGCTGAAAATCTTCTTTGCCCCGAGGGAACGGATACCGCGGATGAATCACCGTTTAAAGGTAATATGGACCTTAAAAAGCTCGAGGCCTGTATTGACAGGCACGGC
>JAKSAU010000014.1 GCA_022361535.1 Desulfobacterales bacterium | reverse complement strand
TGAAAAAGGCGAATTAATCGAATTGATCGATATACCCGACAAGCCGTTGCGCCGGCAAGATCTTCCCGACTATTATACAGAAAGCCAATCTGTTATTGTTTCATTGACCTCCTATATTGATAAATGTGGAGATCCAGCCCCCGTAGAAAACTTTAAGTCAATGGCTGGGTTTGAGATTGATCTGAAAAGCGCACTGGACATTGACACATTCATAGAATTCAAATTGGCCGAAGAGCTTCTCAATGAACGCAACTAAAGCTAATAATTGAAAACACAATTAGTTTCAACTGCCCATCACTGCCTGGCATTGAATTGTCTATATGCTTCCTGAGCAGCTTGGGTTTCCCCCATAACCGTATAGCAGTCTCCCATTTTTTTTAGGAAATTGATCTGCTGGGGCATGGAGATAAATCCCTGTTCAAAGACTTTTAGTGCTTTGTCATACTGTTGTGCATTTTGCAAATCATCACCTAAATTATACCATGCTTCAAGGTACTGGGGCTGAATAGCTATGGCTTTTTTTAAATATTCCAGTGTCATATCAAGATCATTCATTGAATAATATAAGTCTGCCATTTTAAAATAGACGTCGACATTTTCCGGCTCTATTTCAATAAGCTTTTGGCACCATTCAAGAGCTTTGCCGTATTCCTGACTGGTAGAGTCGCGCTGAATCATCAATTGATAAAAGTCGGACCTGTCTTCTTTTGGCACCAGTTCAATGAGTGTTTCATTGTAATCAAAGCTTTCTTCCCAGAACAAAAGCGGGGTAGTATCCGGAACTGACGTTTGGTTTTTTTTCTGACTATTGATGCACGACAAGATATCTTCCCTTAAACAAGCCTGCATTGTCTTCCTCAAGTCAACATGATCCGGGGATGCTTGAAGCCCTTTGACAACCATTTTTCTTTTCAGCGGGTCATTGGTTATTTCTTGGGCCCACAGCACATTTTGCATATAATGATTTCCCCATGACTCGCGTAACTGCTCAATCTGTCGGGCATATACAACATCGTTTTTTGCCTGCTTGAACCCACGCTCTGCAGCCTTAAAATCAGCATAGTATAAATCGAGGATACTTCGGTAATAAGTCAATTCAGGCGTGTTCACAGAATTGTTTTTCAAATGCTTAATAAGCGGTATGGCTAACATCCAGTCTCCATACCCTATATATTCCCGAATAAGATCCAAATACATCTGAGGATCTTGTGCTCCCTCAATTTTTTCTTTCAATTGCTTACACGTTTTCCAATAGTTTTCAAGGCGATCTATCTTCGCTAAAAAATGATCAAAAAGATCAATCCTGTAATGGTTAATCTGAATTATATACTCTAATTCACCGGTCAACCATTTCATATAACGATTGGATTTACCGGCAATTTTTTCTAATTGCCTCTTTTGCCTTTGAGTGTCTTGAAGAACCTGCAGGGTCAATTCATTGAATAAGTTGAAGACTATCATGGTGGCCAACTCATCGAATCCATCGAATATCTCTCTGGATTTTTTCTGCAGCGGAAACGGTAACTCAGAAAATTTGGTTGGTCGATTACTACGTTTGGCAAGGCGGCTGAGTGCAGGCCGGAGTTTTCGATAGGCTCGATCCATGGCCTTAATCTTGCCTCTCAGATTTATGAGTTCATCTTTGACCTCAGAAAAAAATGTATCGAACGTTTCCTGCCGGGCAACCATGCAACTATCTAACTGTGGCTTAAGGCGGGCACTCACATTGACCATTTTTTTACTGAATTTGACCACCACATCAGTTAAAGGCATCACTTGGGTGCCTTTTATGTAGGCTCCCCCTGCCGTGGCGTTGATATATCGGCCAGGGTATTCCTCAATCAACTGCTCAAACGTTCTGATACCATTTAAAAAAACCCGATTGGTTTGCACCTCTTTTGCGTAATTGCCAGGCACTGTAATAAGGGATTCGCTGTTATCATTGCAACCATAGCGAACCGGACCATTGGAGGCATGTACGACACCGGCTGCATGGCTTTGTTTCCCCTTTTCAAAGCATAGGTCCTGACCCACCAGTACAATAGGTGAACACCCCATGACTGTGGCCGCAAAAAAATTCAAATCTGATACCTGCCCCACCCTGGTCATTTCCAAGGAACCGCCAAGCCGATCGTTTAACCAGCGTTCCATGTATGTCATGGTAAACGCCCAACATATTTTCCCGGTTGGAAACCGTTTGGGAACTAAGGGAGTCACAGTACCGCCGCAGATTAAAACTGTTTGATCAAGTTTTGACATATAGGCAGCGGCTTTTTCAAAAATAATATCATGAAAATCCAGGGCACTTACAAAATGCGGCATTATACCGGCTTCGAGCAGCGCTGGAACAGCTGAGTCAACCGCCAGTATCAAACCATTTCCATGGACCCGCTTTAATTCATCCACACTTTTGTTCAGCGAAGGCCCTGCGGCAATAAGGTATGCCGGCACCCCATTGAAAATTCCCTGCAAGTCTTCAAGTGTATTCGTATATCGCATCAAAGAAAGGTTTTGTAGCCGATTACCAAACATTTTAGGGCCGAACTTTAGAGCAGTACTGCCGTTTACATTGATTGCGTTCGCGTAGTTGTAAACCAATCTATTCAATTGTTGATAAACTTTAGGAAACAGCTCTATCGAGCTTTTATGCTGCAAAGAATAAGTATTTTCGACAAGCAGACAATTTTTTGCCGGCAACAACACCTTTTCTACATCTATTTGTGTGCCAAGATGGAAGATAACACGTGGGTTGGCGAGCATCCATGTCAAATCTCTGGCATGCATGGCCTGCACGAAGATACCCGGATCCACCTCAAATATTACCAAAAATTGTAGATTAGTTCTCTTTTCCAATATGTTTTGCGGCCCATACCCTAACCCCAGCCCCATCCACAGCACAACACCGTAACTGTCTTTTGGGATACGCTCAAGCTGGGTTAAGCCTTCCGAGCTAGAATTCTCAATCGGATGGAGCACAACTGTGTGACTATGCAATTTGACTTCCAGGTTAGGCGCCTGGGGCGTAGTATAGGTAAGTTGTCCGGTTGTGGGCCAACTATTGGTGGACAACCTATTAAAAATATTTGGATACCTTTTTTGTAGCAGATTACAATTGTGCTCAAAAAAATCAGCTTGACCGATCATGGGTAACTCCTTGAATCGAACTTCAACCATTCAAAGATTACTTACTTTGATAGGAATAATACGCCCTAAATTTATTATAAATTAGAAAAACTCATATATACTTACTACAAGCATAACATATTGTAGCAGGATAAAAAGGTTCTCACCTAAAAATATCATGTACTTACTCAAACTTTTGTTGACAAAAAGCAATCTACTATCTTAAGTCATCATCAACAATACAAAAGAGGAGTTAAGTTATACGCCTAAGGCGACGATATAAACCTTATTTAAATTGATTTTAAACGCAATAGCATTTGTATAAAAAATATGGAAAGACCGATTATAATAATTGGGGCTGGCGGGCATGCAAAAGTTTTGTTAGATACATTACTCAATACCAATAAAAAGGTTTTGGGTATCATTGACAAGCAGCTTGACAAAAAGACGCCTTTCAATATTCCAATATTGGGGACAGATGAAAAATTGTTAGACTTTTCACCTGATTCAATAAAATTGGTCAATGCCATTGGGTCTGTTGAGAACACCCTAAAACGAGCCCAAGTGTTTAATTGTTTTTCTGAAAAAGGATATGAGTTTGCCAATGTCATTCATCCAAGTGCGATACTTTCAAAGCAAATCAAACTTGGACAAGGTATTCAGGTTATGGCAGGCACTGTACTCCAGACAGATTGCAACATAGGGGATAATACCATCGTAAATACCAGGGCCTCTCTTGACCATGATTGCAGCATCGGACCACACGTACATGTCGCTCCCGGAGTCGTACTGTCCGGTGGGGTTACGGTTGGAAAAGGGTCGCATATAGGTACAGGTGCTATCGTTATTCAGGGTATTGATATAGGCGTTGAAGCAACAGTTGGTGCCGGTGCGATTGTACTGAACAATGTCCCAAATGGCGCTACGGTAGTCGGTGTTCCGGCAAAAGAGGTATAAATAATGGAGACCAAAGTACTTGGCCTCATTCCAGCAAGGGGTGGGTCAAAGGGAATACCACGAAAAAATATTCGTCTGCTAAATGGAAAACCCCTATTAAATTACACCGTTGAAACAGCATTAAAAGCAACCTGTCTTGATCGGGTAATTGTATCGACCGATGATGATGAGATCGCTCAAGTTGCTTTAAATGCTGGCGCTGAGGTTCCTTTTCTACGTCCGGAAGAATATGCCACTGATACGGCATCTTCTATCTCAGTCATACAACATGCATTGACATGGTTAGAAAACAATGAAGGCTATTGTCCGAATGCTGTTGCATTTCTTGCTCCCACATCCCCATTGCGTACTACTGAACAAATTGATGCAACTGTTGACCTGTTATGGCGTTCCAATACAGATTCAGCAATAACCATCTGCCAAGTTTTAGATCATCCATATTATGTTTATCAGCTAAATAAAAAAAGAAAATTGATCGAGCTGATTGACGACCCTCAAAAACCGCTTCGCAGTAAGGAACTTCCCAAGTACTACACCCACAGCCAGTCAGTCGCTGTTTCATTAACAACCTACATTGAGCAATCCAATGATTCAGCGCCTGTCATTAATTTAAAGTCAATGGCAGGTTTTGAAATTGATCGAAAAAGTGCACTTGATATAGACACACTCATAGAATTCACATTGGCCCAAGAGCTGCTTAATGAACGGCATGAAAATAAAAACTAAAACACTTCTTTTAAAAGCATAAAGGCCTCTGCATAGTGAACAGATGCCGTTGCACCACGAAAACCGGCTAATGCCCTTATATTCTCCACACTTCTCGGTGCCGGAGGCTCTTGCATTTCAGACTCATACTTTTTCATAATCTCAATTTTTTTATCAAGAAAATCACTTATATCGGAATAGACATTTGCTATAAACATATTCTCCGGAAGTGGGTAAGCCATTTCCGTTTCAGATATGCATTCG
>JAKSAU010000912.1 GCA_022361535.1 Desulfobacterales bacterium | reverse complement strand
TAGAGGATGTGACGGCGGTTGGGAAGCATTCGATATGATTCGTAATTACAACGGAGCAATTACCGAAGGATGTTATCCTTATATAGCCCGAAATCAATCATGTAGATCTTCACGTTGCAATACATATTATCCGCTTATTGATAATTATTACTTCGTTAGCAGTAATGTGGATGCTATTAAAAGGGCCGTTTATGACAATGGGCCAATGTTTACAACAATTAAAGCTGGAGTTAGCAGTTTTTATAACTATCCTGCCGGTGGCATTGTATATAAAAATCACTATTCAGGCTCCGATGTAGATCATGGAGTAGTAATTTGTGGCTGGGATGATAACAAAGGAGCCAATGGAGCATGGTTAATTAAAAACTCATGGGGAACTGGTTGGGGACTCGACGGATACATGTGGATTGAGTATGGTGCCAATAATGTAGGCTCTCATAACTATACCGCCGTACTTACCAGTCCTGCTAATGTTGTGGCTTATAATTCAGATTTAACGCCGCAGATAAGTGGTTATGCAAGAGCTAAGGATGTCGTTAAACTAAATACAGGATTTAAATTTAAAGCACATACCTCAAACGCTTATTTTTCAGTAAAAACAATTCAACCGGTAGGATTTCCTAAAATAAAGGATGTGGAAGATGTTGAAGAGAAAATAATACCAACATTACCTGAAAATATTTCTGTTTATCCAAATCCATCGCAATCAGGATTATTTAATATTTCGGTGGATGGAAATAAAGCAAATGGATTAATCTCTGTTGTAAACCTCGAAGGTAAAGTAGTTTATTCTAATAAAATATCAAACGGATTAAATACTATCGATCTATCAAACCATTCTCAGGGAATATATTTTATGCATGTTAAGCTTAATGATCAATCAAAAGTTAGGAAGTTAATCATTCAGTAATTTTTTCAAGGTAGCTTAAAGACCGTCTTGCGTTATCGTAAGGTGGTCTTTTTGTTTTAACTTAATTGAATCATAGCGAAATTCAATTCTTTCCCAGTTGGATTGAAAACATAAAAAAAGCACCTTCGCAGGT
>JAKSAU010000456.1 GCA_022361535.1 Desulfobacterales bacterium | reverse complement strand
TTGAGCCTTGAGCTTTTGCCTGGCCCCAGATTCGCTATCCGCATCTACAATACCGGATAGTTTTTTTCCCTTTGCATTTAGTGCTTTATACTCAAATACAGACACAGAATTATTTCTCTTGTTGATCAGTTGAACAAGTTAGAACAGAAACACAGAGTATATAGCCCCTTTTTATGGACTGCACAAGAATTAAGACTGTTTCTTGTACTTGAAAGACTCTAAACTCTACCGTTCTTTTAGAATTAAGTATCGTGTCCCCTGAATTCCAATGTGATCTAATAATTAAGTATCGTGTCCCCCGAATTCCTAAGATTTTTTGCTTCTTTTAACCGCTTTTTCATAATGACGCATCCATCCGGAACGCATGTTATTAATAACATTTATATCCAGATTTTTTTCGGCTGCATTTTCTATTAGGCTGTCATAACAGGAGTTAATAAGCTGAGCATTGTCCAAAATGTATCTATCTAAAGCATTGGTTGCATAAAGATTGGCATATTTTTCACTTTTGGCTTTTTTAATACCATGGCTGAGAGTTCGCCTTACATGGTGACCTATTTCATGGAATATTGCTTGGGCCAAGCCAACCTCTTGGATTGCAAGCATTAATTTAAAACTTTCTTCGTGCTTGATATGAGAAAACAACCTTTTCAAATACAATTCAATACGAGCAGGATATTCTTTATGTTTAGGGACGTACAATGCTGCTACATTTGAACTTGTTGAAATATCGGCAATTAAGATTTTATCAATCTTTGCGATATCTTTACTGGGAACATATTTCAATGTTTTTTGAATAGCGTTGGCAACATCAAACCCCAAACGCTTTAATTCCAGTTCAGCTTCTTCCGTAATATGAATTTTCATTTCTTCCTTCCTTAACTAAGCATACGGTATTTCGGGCTGCTCCCACGGTTTTCTTGGCTCATCACCTCCATTTTCCAAGGGTGGCATATTCTTTTTAGGAGGATTTTTGGGGTTATACTTTGGTGACTTTGGTTTTAAAAAACCACGCCCGGGGTCTTGCTGCCACCATAGATCGTCTGGTGGGAGTCCAAGTTCTTCAGGATTCGGGGCTCGGGTTGGTTCATATTGTGGATCACATGTTTTTTCTTTTGGTGGTTTTTTAGGCCTGAATCTCTTCGGGAAATTTCTTAAAAATCTTGGAATATTTATATATGGTCCTCGCCCAAAGAATACAATGCCATGTAACCCTTCAGGGTCAATTATGTTGATTGGATTGTTTAAAGCATAAACAAATGGATTAATCCCCCCAGCCAATCCAATCGGATCAGAAGTAAGGTATCTTCCGGTGTCAGGATCATAATATCTGTGCCAATTGTAATGCATCCCAGTCTCCCCATCAAAATATTGGCCCGGGAATCTAAATTGATTCTGGGCAGTATTCACAGATTGGCTGACCTGACCAAACGGCGCATAAGATCCCTCCCAAACAACCTGTCCTTCATCGTTGATGATAACGATCGGGGTGCCCAGGTGATCATTCAAATAATAGATCAATCCTGGTTGGGCTGAGCTGTCCACATAACCTGCCAAAGAACCAATTGATGCCAGAAAGATTGAAGTTTCCTCTTTTTGAGGCATCTCACCATCATATCTTGCATAATGCGGATTGGCAGTCAAGTTGCTTGCCATAAGATCCAGGTCAAGATCAATGGTTAGATTCTGTTGCGCTATTAAATCCATACTTTCTGACCAGTATTGGCTGCCGCTATGATCTATTCGGAATTTATATGAGTTCACCGGCAGTATAAAAGACGCATTGCCGGTATCATCAGTGTTTGCAACCTGACCAAGATATGAGCCTGCTTCGGAGAACAGATAAACCCTTGCACCAGCAATCGGGATTCCGGCCTGGCTGACATTAATCATGGTCTGGCCATAATCAATGGTTACAGTCGTGTCTGTTTGGTCAATTTGATCAGACCAGTATTGGTTACCAAGGTAATCTGCTCTTACCTTGTAGGCCTGGTCTGGCAGAGAATAAACCGCCTGACCATTGGCATCAGTTGTGGCATTTAACCCCATGTAACTGCCTCACATATTCGGGGGACACGATACTTAATTAAGATTTGTTTTTGGGTTTAGGTCCGGATTTTTTCTTTTTCAAAGAGCGCCCGGTTTCCAATTCAAGCGTTTCAATAAACCGTTCCTCACCCAAAGGGCGTCCTGTCCGTTCGTGTTTTTGAAATGTATCCCTTTGGGTATCATTCACTTTTTGTTTGAGAAATTGCGCCCAATCACCTGTGAGAGCGAGCAATGGTTCCTGGTTAACCAGCGTATCTTTTTTCAGTTTCAAGTGCGCACGGCAGGAACTCCAGGGATAATCCTCAGGTTTTTTAACAAGGTTGGCCCTGACCGGGTTTTGTTCGATATAGCGGGCAGCTTCAAGCAAGTGGTGTTCATCCATGACAAAAGAGGCAAATCGTCCCTGCCAGAAATATCCCCGCCATCCTTCTCGAAAATTGATCATCCGTGCATATCTTCTGTGTGCTTCGCCTATGGCCGATGCAAGGCTTTCTTTTTTACATGGAACGGCTATTA
>JAKSAU010000109.1 GCA_022361535.1 Desulfobacterales bacterium | reverse complement strand
TCAAAAAAGCTTTGGGAAAAACAGATTTGGTTTTCTGAAAATGATGTATTGCATGTTCTATTGATCTTGTGGGTCATTTATATTGCAGTGGTCGTGGCACATCACATCAAAGACTATTCATAATTGTTTGAGTTTTCAGGGTATATTGTCAAGTTGCCTGACAGGCTAAAGCTGTGTAGTATGCTTTGAAAGCCTGAATTATCAGGAATGAACGTTTGTTCTGTATCATCTTTCTTCACTTTTAGAATACTATTTGATTCTTGCATACCATTCGTTATATCGTGTCTTCAATTTCTGATCGGGCACATCAAACAATCTGGTTTCAGGAGGCTTGGATGAAGATTTTAAAAGGATTAATTCTTTTTGCATTGATATTCTGTGGTATTGGATATGGGGCTTGGCATTTCTTTTTCACCATGGCCGTTCCCTCCTATAAAGGGGTCGAACACATCAATGGACTGTCAGCCGAGGTTACTGTAAAAACCGACGAATTTGGAATCCCCCATATCTTTGCCCAGAATGAAACAGACCTCTTTTTTGCCCAAGGGTATATCACAGCCAGGGAAAGGCTGTTCCAGATGGATATGACCCGGATGGCCGGAAGAGGTGAGTTGTCTTCTGTGTTTGGAAAGCGGACGCTGGAATCTGATAAATTTTTGAAAACCGTGGGGTTTTACCGACAGGCAAAAAAGTGTTTCTCCGTATTGTCTGATGACGGCAAAGACATACTTGAGGCATATGCCGCAGGGGTTAATGCCTACATCAATACATGTGACCATCTGCCAAGAGAGTATGTGTTTTTGAGAACAGAGCCGTTGGCATGGGTTCCTGAAGACTCGGTCGTTGCCATTCTGCTCATGTCCTATAGTCTGACCCGGTCCAAAAAGGTCGATCTGATTATGAACCTGATCCGGGCACAGGCAGGAGATGACGTCCTTCGGGCCATTCTTCCCTCATACCCCAAGTTCGCCCCTGTGCTGGTGGCAGATGATCGAAGGTCAGGGACAGTCAATGAATTTGTGCCGAAGATTGGGGATGCTGTTACCCGGAATACCGGCTTTAAAGGATTTCCTTTGACTTTGGATATTGCCGCGTCCAACTGGATGATATTTTCTCCTAAGTTGACGGGCACAGGTAAACCCATGTTTGCCGGAAGCCCTGACCTGTCTCCCACGTTACCAGGCCTTTTTTACCTGACCCGCATGAAAGGAGGGTCATTTGATGCCATGGGCGGTGCGTTACCAGGGGTTCCCGGCATAGGTCCGTTGGGGTTTAACGGCAGCATGGCGTGGAGTGCGGTGAACGGCAGGGGGGATGAACTTGATTATTTTGTGGAAAAGATAAACCCGACAAATCCCAACCAGTACCTGACAGAAAATGGGTACGAAGACTTTAAAGTGATTAAGGAAACTCTCCGGATTAAAGAAAAAGATGGAACAAAAGAAGTCCCTTTTGAGGTGAAAATATCCAGGCACGGACCAATGATTTCTAAAGTCATGGAATTGGCCCCTGAAAACTGTTCTATGGAATGGGCAGCCCTGGATATTGTTGCAAGGGACTTTGACGGCCTTATGGCTATGGCCCGTTCAACGGATTTTGCCTCTTTTAGAAAAGCACTTTCCCTTGTGCGGACCATGAACCTGAATATCGGGTACGCTGATATCCATGGAAATATCGGCTGGCAGTTTACTGCATCCCCGCCCATCCGCGAAAAAGGAGACGGATCTCTGCCTGTGCCAGGCTGGACTGGGGAATATGACTGGAAGGGGTTTATCCCTTTTGAAGATTTGCCATGGGACAAGAATCCGGCCAAAGGATATGTTGCCTCATTTAACAACGATCCTGGCAATGTGGACTACCACCTGACCCGGTACTATTTGTTTGAGCGTGCTATCCGGTTTGAAAACTTGATGAAGGAAAGGGGGAACGGCCATGTGGATTTTCAAGAACTCAAATCCATGCAGCTTGACACTGTTTCTGTTGTTGCACAACGATGGGTACCAAGGATTTTAGAGGCCTGCAGGGGTATGGGGGAACTGTCCGCTTACCTGGACCTATTAGATGGATGGGATGGAACTGTCGATTTAGACAGCCGTGCTGCCGTTGTCTTTAATTATTTTTATTTCAGGATGATGAAAAATACCTTTATGGATGAAGTCGGCCAGGAAAGATGGGACAAAGGCCTGGCACGCGAATACCTTTATTATGTGCCTGACCTTGCGCTGACAAGAATTATGGATGACAACAACCATAAGATGTTTGACGATAAATCAACCCCGATGGAGACAGAAAACCGGGATGATATTATCCGAAAAAGCCTTAAGCAGACAGCAGATTATATTGCCCAGAATTTAGGAGGGGCAAACGGAAAATGGAACTGGGGAAAAGTTCACCAAATGTATTTCAAACACCCCTTAGGTGAAAAACTTTTCTTTTTGAACCTTGATCCGGTTCCCACTCCTGGGTCTCATCATACTATCAATTCAGGATTCTGGACGCCATTGGATCCGTTCCGCATGACCTCTGGCGGGGTGATACGGATGATGGTGGACTTTAATGATCTGGAATCGGCAACCATTATCAGTCCGCCTGGACAGTCCGGCCACTACAAAAGCCCTCATTATGATGACCTGGTTCATACCTGGGCAAAAGGCGATCAGATTCCCATGCATTTTAGTATAGGACAAACGCTTGGAAGAACACTGACATTGCAGCCTAAACCCTGATTTAAGGGCCTAAAAGGTGAAATAACTATTTGCTTAGTAAAGGTTTCGGATATATCTTTACGGTCAGTTGAATTATTAACCATATGAGTAAATGATGAAATCCATCCGTTTCTATTTATTAAATACTCTTTTTGTTTTTTTAGCGGTCCATGCAGGATATGGCTATGCCAGTGATGCAACTGCTGACAAACAAATAATACGCCTGTCTACTGTACCGGAGTTCAAGCCATTTATTGTAGCCGGAAAAAACGGTGGGCAGCCCCGGGGAATAGATGTGGATGTTGTCAATGAAATGTGCCGCAGAATGGATGTGATCTGCAAGCTGGAGTTTCATCCCTGGAAACGGGTCTTATCCCGGATTGAAGACGGAAAATCCAACGGAGGATTTTCAGGCTTTCGAACCCCTGAACGTGAAGCCTATGCGCATTTTATTCCCGTGCCGCTGCATTACAGTACTTACAATATCTTTGTAAAATCCGGTGATGAATTTGATTTTTCAACCATTGAAGATCTATACGGGAAAACTATCGGAATTCACCGGGGGTTTAAGATAAGCCCGGAATTAAGCCAGGCAGCCGATTTGGGACGTATAACAATTCAGGAAGTCAATTCCCTGGAACAAAATATAAAAAAGCTTCTGGCCGGCGGCAGAATAGATGCTGTCGCTGCAAATTACCATAAAATGCGGCTCAAACTGGTGGAAAAGGGACAGCAATGTGACGTGTCCTGCCTTCCAGTACCCATTACTCCGCCCCGTCCCTCTTACCTGATGATATCCAAAAAGTGGATAAACCAAGAGAATAAAGGATTGCTTAACCGAATGACAACTGTCCTGCAATCCATGTATGATGACGGCACTATTGACGATATTAACTCTTCCTATCTGGACTGATTGAATGCGGATTCTCCATACCTCGGACTGGCATCTTGGTCAGCATTTTATGGGTAAAACCCGGGCCCGGGAACATAAATCATTTTTAAATTGGCTGGCCAAAGAGATTGATACACGCAAGGCGGACGCACTGGTGGTGGCAGGGGATATCTTTGATACCGGAACCCCGCCGTCTTATGCCAGGGCGCTTTACAATGAGTTTATAGTTTCGTTGCAGTCTACAACGTGCAGCCAGGTTTTGATTTTGGGCGGTAACCATGATGCCGCTGCAACTCTGAATGAAGCCCGTTCCCTTCTTGAATGTCTCAACACCCGTGTGGTGGCAGGTATTCATCCCGAACCCAAAGATCATGTGATGGTTTTCAACAATCATGAGGGGAAACCCGGCCTTATTGTTTGTGCCATACCTTTTCTTCGGCCTGCGGATTTGGTGAGAAGTGCTAAAGACCAAACATCCAAAGATAAAAAAGTCGCCATAGCAGATGCTATAAAACAGTTTTACCTGCAGGTTTATGACATTGCAAAAAACGAGCAGGTTCGGCTGGAAGCTCAAGAGGGCACCATACCCATTATGGCAACGGGCCACCTTACGGTGGTTGGCACCAAATCATCGGAATCGGTTCGCGATATATATATTGGTTCATTGGATGCGTTTCCCGCAGGCAGTTTCCCTTTGGCGGATTACCTGGCTTTAGGTCATTTGCACCGGGGGCAGCGCGTTAAAGATTGTGAACATATCAGGTACTCAGGTTCTCCAATTCCATTGAGCTTTGACGAAGGACATCATCCCAAGCAGGTACTTCAGGTCGATTTCGATTCCAATGGTCTGGAACAAATTACACCGGTTGAGGTGCCTGTTTTCAGGACTCTGATGAGTGTAAAAGGAGACCTTGATTCCATTGGTGACAAATTAAAAGAGTTGAAAAACAAGAGTTCAGGTGGAGAAACACAAATCTGGCTGGAAGCAGAGGTAACAGCGGAGCATTATCTTGCAGACCTCCAGGACCGGCTCCAGGATTTGATCAATGACATTTTTTCGGATACCTTGCCTCCGGAATTGCTAAGGGTACGTAGGAAACGTAATAGTTCAGAGCATGATACATCAACTCGGATAGAGGAGCGGCTGGATGAATTAACACCCAAAGAAGTCTTTAACCGGCGTTTAAGCACTGAGGATCTAACAGAAGACCGGACTGCGGCACTGAACCTCATGTTTGACGAAATCCTGGATCAGATTGAGACCCGGGTGCCAGGCAAACCTGAGTTGGAAGAAAAATCCGGTTCAGAAAAAGAAGTCCGGGAGGAATCACTGTGAAGATCCTGGGCCTGCGGTTTAAAAATATAAATTCGTTAAAGGGTGAATGGAGAATTGATTTCAGGGAACCTGAGTTTTCCGATCATGGGCTCTTTGCCATCACTGGTCCAACAGGGGCTGGGAAAACTTCAATTCTTGATGCCCTCTGCCTGGCCCTTTATCATCAGACCCCCAGACTGTCTGTTTCGTCCGGTTCCAATGAACTCATGACCCGTCATACAGGGGATTGCCTTGCTGAAGTAGAGTTTGAAGTGAACGGGGCCATATATCGTTCATTCTGGGCACAGCGCAGGGCAAAATTAAGTTCAACAGGCAGGCTTCAGCCACCACAGGTTGAACTGGCAAAGGCTGACGGCACTATCCTTGCCAGCCAGACAAAGGAAAAACTTCGTCAAATACTTGAGATTACCGGCCTTGATTTTGGACGGTTTACCAAATCCATTCTCCTTGCCCAAGGGGGATTTGCAGCATTTCTCAACGCCAATGCCAATGAACGGGCCGAACTTTTAGAAGAGTTGACCGGTACCGACATTTACGGCGAAATTTCAAGGACGGTTTTTGAGCGGACCAAATCGGAGAAAGAGCCTTTGGATCTGCTCCAGGCAAAAGCCGGTGTCGTTGAGTTGTTTAGTGCAGATGATCTTATCAAGCTGGAAAAGGAAATGGCAGGACTCAAGCTGCAGGAGCAGGAACTTAAAAGCCAGGCTGAAAAAATTACTCAAGAAATTGTCTGGTTTGATAAAAAAGCAGAACTAAAAGGAGAAGAAGAGAGTGCATGTGTAAAGGTTCAGGCTGCAACAGAAAAAATGCAGGCCAGTAAACCAGATCTTGACCGTCTGAAATCTTCTTTACCCGCACTTGAGATCAAATCTGTTTATGATGAAATTGCTGCCTGCCGTTCGGCAAAGCTCAACAAGGAAAAAGAATTAACAGAGCTTGAGCTTGTTTTTCAGACCACTCTGAATCGGGTGCAAAGACTTGCAAAGGAAACTGGGGACGCCAAAACTAGCTTGTCTGAAGCCAAAGAAAAGTATTCGAAAGCAGAAACGCTAATGGCTGAGACCATTATTCCTTTGGATCAGAAGATTAAGGAAACCGGTAAAGAGTTTACATCCAAAGCAAAACAACTGGCCGTGTTGAAGACGCGTCTGCAAGACCTGGAAACGGCTTTGGATAAGATTAGGATACAGGAAAAAACGGCTAATAAAGAAAAGGAAAAACAGGCTCATTATCGTAAAACCTTCAGCGGCCACCAATACCTGGGTGAGATTCTACCGGTTGCTACCACTCTTTTTAGCCAGAGGAGTAAACTCGTTCAGAATAAGGAACAGTTGCTTTCTGAACAGGCTGAAATCAAGGCCGCTGATCAGGAAAACGTTCAGGCCCTTGAAACGGTTCAAGAACGCACTAAGTCATTAAGCAAAGATGTTGCTGCTTTGGCTGAGACCCTTGAAAGACAGGAAAAAGAAAAGCAAGCGATATTGGGTGATCGGGAAAGGCAGACCATAGACAAAACGTTCTCAGAACTTACCGGCAATTCACATTTAAGGGAAAAACTAGGCAATCTTTCCCGTCAATATGCAATAGACCTTGACAGAATAAGCAAACTCTCTGCAGACAAAGAACGTCTTGAAAAAGAAAATAGTCAGCACAAAGATCTAACGGAAGACTTAAGCCGCCAGCGTAAGCAACTGCAGGAACATCTTTTAGATCTTGATAATACCCTGGTTTTAGAAGAACGGATCGCAGGCCTTGCAGAACACAGGTCTCGTCTTGAGCAGGGCGAGGCCTGTCCTTTATGTGGTGCTAAGGAGCATCCGGCCATAGACGAATACAAGCAGACCAATCCCTCTGATACCCGGACCCGTAAAAAGGACAAAGCCAAGGAATTAGAACGGGTAGAAGCTGAACTAAATAAAGGCACAAGGCTGTTGGCAGACACAAAGGCCCGACTGGATATGCTGGAAAAAGAATACCAGGAGATATCAATCCGGCAGGCAGATGTGGAATCCGAGTGGGGTGGACTGTCCGGGCAATTAAAACTGGATGCGGGTATCAAACCGGGCCATACAGAAACAGTAAATGAATGGCTAAACAATGAGTCACAACAGTTTTTGGAGCTTGAATCTGTTTTAAAAGAGTTAAACAGGCTGGACAAAAAACTTGAAAAAGGCCGTGAACAGTTTACACAACTAAATACCGCAATCAAGGACCTGCGTCATGAGCAGGCTATGGCAGAGAAGGAAAAAGAACAGATTGTCCTAAACCAGAAGGCTATCCAAAGCAGGCTTGACGCTGTACAAGCCGAGGTGAATAATCTTGAGCCGGAATTAAAGTCCACTTTAAGCCGGGTGAATATCAAGGCTGAGCAGCACTTGCCCGGCATAAAGGAACAGGACAATTGGTTAAAATCGCATCAAAAACTTTGGGACACCTGGCAGGCAGCTGTGCTGTCTGAAAAAGAAACAGATCGGATGTTGTCCGAACTGGGTGAGCAAAGTGCTTTGATCGACAAAGAAATGGTTCTGGTTAAAGACCAGGTTTTGGCTCTTGAAACTGAACATGCTCAAAAACAAAAAAATCTTGATGCATTGCAAGATGAGCGAAAACTACTATTTCAGGATAAAGACACAACCAGGGAACGAAAAAGACTTATATCTTTGGTGGAAGTGGCTGAAACAAATTTGGAAAAGGCTGTGACTAAGCAGGACCATACCCGGGCTGAGGCTGATCAGCTTAAAGGAAATCAGGCGTCATTGAAACAGACTGTTAAGGACCTTGGTAAAAAAGAAGCACAGGCTGTTTTGGAATGGGAGGCATGCCTTGCCCAAAGTGAATTTGATTCCCAAAAAGCCTTTCTTAAAGCACTCATGGAACCGGGTGAACGATCAAGGCTTGAAGCCTTGAAAGCAGGGCTTATCAAGGAGTTGGAATCTGCCAAGACTTTAAAGGAAAAAGTCCTGGAGGCCATTGAGACCCACGAGGCAAAGGGTTCTCCCAAACAGTCTAAAAAGGATTTGGAAAGTCAGCTTGACACAATCAATGTCAAGACCCGGGATCTGATCATGGAGCGGGGTGAAATCAAAGAGAGAATTCGGGCGGACAAAGAGCAGAGAGCTTTACAGGCCAGTCTGTTTGATAAAATTGATAAGCAAAAAGCCATTTATGATAACTGGGTGCACCTGTCCGGACTCATCGGGTCAAAGGATGGAGATAAATTTCGCAAATTTGCACAAGGGTTGACTTTGGATCATCTTTTATTTCTTGCCAACAAACGGTTGGAACACCTACAGGGCAGGTATCAGCTTCGCCAAAAGGCTCAAGAAGAGTTAAGCCTTGAGGTAACCGATACCTGGCAGGCAGATGTGGTACGGGATACACGGACCCTGTCAGGGGGAGAAAGCTTTCTGGTTAGTCTTGCCCTTGCCCTTGCTTTATCTGATCTGGTGTCCAGCCGTACATCCATTGATTCTCTTTTCCTGGATGAGGGATTTGGCACGCTTGATCCTGAAACTCTTGATATAGCCCTGGATGCCTTGGACAGCCTCAATGCGGCAGGAAAAATGATCGGTGTAATCTCTCATGTTGAGGCCATGAAAGAGCGTATTGTCACCCAGATCCAGGTCTCGCCCAGGACCGGCCTGGGAATAAGCCGACTGGATGAAAGGTTTTCAGCTGGAGGACAGTCATGACCGGTCCTGAAACTATAGGCCAAAAGGAGCGTGGGCTGATAATCGGGGCATCGCTTTTAGCATTGTTTTTAGGTGCCTTGGATGCTTTGGTCATGTCTGCGGCCATGCCCACAATTATTGCAGAATTGGGCGGGATGGCCTTATATGCCTGGGTCTATTCGGCATATTTTTTAGCCAGAGCTGTCTCACTGCCTGTGTTTGGAAAGCTGTCAGACCTTTACCCTGCTAAAGTCCTGATGATTATTTCCATTTCTTTGTTTGTGCTGGCTTCTGCTGCTGCCGGAGTCTCACCGTCCATGGGGGTACTCGTGGGTGCCAGGGTGTTCCAGGGCATTGGCGCTGGCGGGATTTTTGCCCTGGTTTATGTGGTCCTCACAGAAGTATCCTCGTCAGAGCAGCGTGGTAAAACCCTTTCCCTGGCAAGTGCAATATGGGGTATCTCATCGGTGATCGGGCCAACTCTGGGAGGTTTCATGGTTACTTATCTGTCATGGCGATGGATATTCTTCATTAACCTGCCCTTGGGCTTCCTGTCGTTGGCAGGCATTGCCTTTTTCTTCAAAGAGTTTAGGCAAAAAGATAAGCAAATTGATCTGGACTGGGCTGGTATCACTTGTTTTTCCGGAGCTGTTCTGGGCGGCCTTACCTTAGTGATGACAGGCGGAAGAGAAATTCCATGGTCTTCAAGTTTCGGTGTGTTTTTGATTGTCATGACCTTAGTGCTGGCAGTTGGGTTTGTCTTTGCAGAGCGAAGGGCGATAGATCCGTTTCTGGATTTTACCTTCTTTAAATATCCCGGGTTTGCCCTTGGTAATGCAATAACGTTCGGGGCAAGCCTATCCATGTTTGCTCTGTTTGCATATGCTCCTTTATTTTTGCAGGGTGCTTTGTCACAATCTCCCATGGTGGTGGGATATGCCATGTTGTCGTTAAGTCTTGGCTGGTCATTGGGCAGCCTTGCCATGGGACGGGTTGTGAACCTGTTTGGAGGTAAAAACGCCAGCCTTGCCGGCAGTTTGCTCATGATGGCCGGGGCCTTTCTCTGCTTGGGGTTTGACCGGGGAACCTCACTTTATTATTGCTTTTTCGTCTTTATACTCACGGG
>JAKSAU010000364.1 GCA_022361535.1 Desulfobacterales bacterium | reverse complement strand
CTATTTTTCAATGGCACTATTTTGTGGGGAGGCTACAGTAGATTTCCAGAAAAATATCAATAAGTTGGTTCTCATGGACAATAAATTCGGATACCTTTGGCTTTAAGCTTATAGACTTTACTTCAAATATCCCAAGAGTTTTACCAAATACAATCATCGGTAGTTTTTTCATTTTTAAGATCCTTAAAAAATGATTCTAAGTCTAAAAATATTTTAAACTGCTTATTATTTAGAACCCGACCTTAGTTTATGGTGTCGCTTTTGATTCTTTTTGTGGTCTCAAATAGGGGATGTGTAGAATAGCTCCCCCCTTAAACAAAGGCTCTTCGTTGTCTTGAAACTCGGCATGAGTTTTGGGGGACAAGTGGTCGTTTGACCCTCAAATAATTTAAAGGCAATCTTAATATTGTGTTTTTGCTCGATAGTTTATTGCGGGCATCGGGGGAACGATGGTAGAAACAAGATTGAATTATTAATGTGTTGAAATTATAAGGAAAAGTGGCGGAGGTACATAGGAATCGAACCTACCCGGGACGGTTCTAGCGCCCCACACCGGATTTGAAGTCCGGGAGCCCCACCAGTGAGCTGCGTACCTCCTCAATTGAGTATGACGCCCTAAATATACCTCCTGTAGCGTATTTGTCAATTCTTGTTATTCAAAAATTTTTTCATCTGCAGCATGGGCTTCTGCTGCATCTAATTCCATGTCTCGGATTTTAGACGACTTTTTGTCTTTAAAGTATTCTTTGTACCATTCATTGGCAATGATCATTGACATGACCTCATTGGTTCCGGTCCAGATGGAAGCCAGGCGTAAATCTCTGAATATGCGTTCTACAGGATAAATATCGGTATATCCGATACCGCCCATGACTTGCATGGCATTGTGGGCCGCTTTTTGGCATGATTCTGTGACAAATTTTTTAGACTCTGAGACCAGACGGCGAACCTGTTTTGAATCAATACCTGCATCTACAGCTCTGGCTGTGGTATAAATCATGGCCCGTGCGGCATCAAGCAGGGTGACAGCCTCTGCCACTTGAAAAGAAACACCTTGGAATGCGGCCACGGGCCTGCCGAATGCCTTGCGTTTTGATGTGTAACCGGTTGCCACATTCACAGCAGGCACGGCAGCACCAATGGTCATTGCTGCGGTACCTAACCGTTCGGGGATCATCATGGTATTGAAAACTTCTACACCTTGGTTTAGTCGGCCTATAAGATTTTCTTTTGGAACTTTTACATCCTTGAACACCATGCGGGCAGCTCCGCCGCCTCGGCAACCCATCAAGCCATAGAGGTATTCTGTTTTGACTCCTTGTGTTCTGTCCACGATAAAGCAGGAAATACCGTTTCTCGGGTCTGTATCAGGATCAGTTCTGGCATAAACAAGAAAAAAGTCTGCACCTTCACCACCTACAATGAACCGTTTCTGGCCGTTGAGTAAAAAGTGATCGCCTTTGTCTACGGCTGATGTGGTGGTTCCGAAAAAATCAGAACCGCCGCGGGGCTCTGTTAAACATTCGGCTGCAAACAGATCCCCTTTGAGAAGAGGGCGAACATACTTTTCTTTCTGGGCATCAGTACCGTGAAGGATGATGGCGTCACAGACAAGTTCTGCGCCGACACCAAAGGTGCAGGCAAAGATATATCCCAATACACCTATTTCTTCCATAACCATACAGGTTGAGACCCAGTCCATACCGCGGCCGCCCCATTCTTTAGGATAGCGGCAGCCCATAAGGTTTCGTTTTCCAGCCTCTTTTAGTAACTCTTTGGGAAATTGAATCTTGTCTTTGTCCATATCCAGGATCATCTGTCTGGGTATACTTTTAACAAAGTCCCT